>CAXAVJ010000016.1:0-52294 GCA_963972065.1 uncultured Rhodospirillaceae bacterium | reverse complement strand
GGGCAGGCGCGCGTCGTCGGTGGTCGGGGCCGTCAGATAGATGAAGTTGATCCCGGCCTTGATCGCCGGCAGGCACAACTCGCCCTCTTCTTCCGGCGGCAGGTCGACGACGATCAGGCCGTCGACCCCGGCTTCCTTGGCATCGGCCAGGAAACGGTCGACCCCGTAGATGTAAATGGGGTTGTAGTAGCCCATGAGGACGATCGGCGTGTCGTTGTCCCGCTTGCGGAAGGCGCGCACGATATCCAGGGTTTTGGGCAGGGTCATGCCGGCCTTCAGCGCCCGCAGGCTGGAGGCCTGGATCGCCGGGCCGTCGGCCATGGGGTCGGAGAACGGCATGCCGATCTCGATCAGGTCGGCCCCTGCCGCCGCGATCTCCAGAATGATCTCCTCCGACAATTCCGGCGTCGGGTCGCCGGCGGTCAGGAACGTCACCAGACCAGCGCGGCCTTCGGCCTTAAGGGCCTGGAACTTGCGGGTGATGCGGGTCTCGGGCCCGGTCTGCGTGGTCATATGCTCAGTCCATTCCCAGATAGCCGGCGACGGCGTCGACGTCCTTGTCGCCGCGCCCGCACATGTTCATGACCAGCAGGTGGTCCTTGGGCAGTCCGCCCGCGATCTTGGCCACATAGGCGAGCGCGTGGCTCGGCTCCAGCGCCGGGATGATGCCTTCCTTACGCGTGCACAGTTGGAACGCGGCCAGGGCTTCCTTGTCCGTGGCCGACACGTATTCGACCCGGCCCGTATCGCGCAGCCAGGAATGTTCCGGCCCGATGCCGGGATAATCCAGGCCGGCGGAAATGGAATGGCCGTCGATGATCTGGCCGTCCTCGGTCTGCAGCAGGTAGGTGCGGTTGCCGTGCAGCACGCCCGGGCGCCCGCCGTTGAGGGACGCGCAATGCTCGCCGGTCTCGATCCCGTGGCCGGCGGCCTCGACCCCGATCAGCTTGACCGTCTCGTCATCCAGGAAGGGATGGAACAGGCCCATGGCGTTGGACCCGCCGCCGATGGCGGCGATGCAGCTGTCGGGCAGGCGGCCTTCCATTTCCATCATTTGCTCCCGCACTTCGTTGCCGATCACGCATTGGAAATCGCGCACCATGGCCGGATAGGGGTGCGGGCCGGCGACGGTGCCGATGATGTAGAAGGTATCCTCGACGTTGGAGACCCAGTCGCGCAGCGCCTCGTTCATGGCGTCTTTGAGCGTGCCCGTGCCGGCGGTGACGGGGACGATCTCCGCCCCCAGCATCTTCATGCGCACCACGTTGGGGCGCTGGCGCTTGACGTCGGTTTCGCCCATGTAGACCACGCAGGGCAGGCCGAACAGGGCGCAGACCGTGGCCGTGGCGACGCCGTGCTGCCCGGCCCCCGTTTCGGCGATGATGCGCTTCTTGCCCATGCGCCGCGCCAGCAGGATCTGGCCGATGGTGTTGTTGATCTTGTGGGCACCCGTGTGGTTCAGCTCGTCCCGCTTGAAGTAAACCTTCGCACCCCCGAACTCTTCGGTCAGGCGCTCGGCCAGGTACAGCGGGCTGGGCCGGCCCACGTAATGCTTCATGTAACGGTTGAATTCGTCCCAAAAAGCCGCGTCGTTCTTTGCCTTTTCCCAGGCTTCCTGGACCTGCAGGATCAACGGCATCAGGGTTTCCGCGACATAGCGGCCACCGTAGATGTCGAAATGTCCCGATTCGTCCGGGCCTTCGCGGTAGGTATTCAACTTCGACATGAACCAATCCTCATATTGCCTTGGGTTTCTGCCGTTTTATGGTTAACGGCGCCGGCGCCCAAGGGCGGCGCAAATAAAGCACAAGGTCCCGGCGAACCCAAGCAGAAACCCCGGAAAACGCCGCCCGCCCCCTCACCCCGGCCCTCTCCCTCCAAACGGGGGAGAGGGGGATGTCGCGGCGGGAGTTCCCTCGCCCCCCTGGGGAGAGGGACAGGGTGAGGGGAAAGACGATCAACCCGCCTTGGCGGCCTTGATGAAGGCGTCGATCAGGCCTGCGTCCTTGACGCCGGGCGCCGTCTCCACGCCCGAGGACACATCGACCCCCGGCGCGCCGGAAACCCGGATCGCCGCCTGCACGTTGTCCGGGGTCAGCCCGCCCGCCAGCAGCCAAGGCACGTTCCACCGGGTGCCGGCCAGCAGCCCCCAATCGAAGGCGAGCGCATTGCCGCCGGGGCGATCGGCATCTTTCGGCGGTTTGGCATCGAACAGAAGCCGGTCGGCGACGCCCTCATAGGCGCGGGCGGCGGTGACGTCATCGGGTGCGGCGATCGGCAGGGCCTTCATCACCGGCAGGCCGAACTTGCGCCGGACCTCGGCGACCCGCTCCGGCGTCTCCGCCCCATGGAGCTGCAAAATGTCGACCGCGCCGTTGCCGGTGATGGCCGCCAGTTCGTCGTCGGTGGCGTCCACGGTCAGGCCGACCTTGAGCACACCCACGGGCACCCTCGCCGCCAGCCCGCCGGCAATGGCGGGCGTGACATGGCGCGGCGATTTCCTGAAGAACACAAAGCCGACCAGATCGGCCCCGGCAGTCACGGCGGCGTCCACGGCGTTGGTTGTCTTCAGCCCGCAGATCTTGACCTGAACCATGTCAGGCGCTCAGTTCATCCGCGATGCGCCGAGCCGCCGCGATGGGGTCATCCGCCTGTGTGATGGGACGGCCGATGACCAGATAGTCGGCGCCGAGGGAGACCGCGTCGCGCGGCGTGACCACGCGCTTCTGGTCGCCCTTCACCGCCCATTCGGGGCGGATACCCGGCACGACCAGGGTGAAATCGGGGCCGCAGACGGAGCGGATGACCTTGATCTCGTGGGCCGAGCAGACGACCCCGTCCATGCCCGCTTCCTGCGCCAGTTTGGCCAGCTTGGCGACCTGGGCCTTGGTCTCGTTGTTGATACCGACCTCGATCAGGTCTTCATCCGACAGGCTGGTCAGCACGGTGACGGCGAGGACGAGGGGACGATGCCCGCCGTTCGCGGCGTCCGTAGCGGCCTGGGCGGCGGCTTCCATCATGGCGCGGCCGCCGGAGGCATGGACGTTCAGCATGAAGGGACGCATGGGCGCCGCGGCGCGCACCGCGCCCGCGACCGTGTTGGGAATGTCGTGGAATTTCAGGTCCAAAAACACGGGCAGGCCCGCCGCCGAAACCTGGCGCACGCCCTCGGGCCCCTGGGCGGTGAAGAATTCCTTGCCCAGTTTCACCCCGCCCACGGCCCCCTTGACCCCCTGGGCAAGCGCCAGGGCCCCCGCCGCGTCGGTGGTGTCGAGCGCGACCAGGATGCGGTCGGCGGGGCTTTTGATGCCCGGCGCGGAGGTCGAAGACGTCATCGAATTGGTCCCAGAATTGGCCGTAGGGTCATTTATACCGGTCCCGGTCCCGGGCGGCCATCCTCAAAAATGCGGGCGGCGGGCGCGCGGCCCCGGGCTAGAGAATATGGCGCGAACCGGACGCCTGCGTGTCCGATGCCGGCACCGGCAGCGACGCGGACTTGGCCTTGGCGTCGGCGGCGCGAAGCTTTTCTTCCAACATTTCGACATCGGTCTTAAGGCGCAGGACTTCCTTTTCCGCCCCTTCGGCGCGGTGGGCTTCGCGGCGGGCGCGGCCGCGGGCGACACCGCCGGAGATCCACACCATCACCGCCCCCCAGAGAAACCCGAGGAACAGGCCGCCGACGCCGACCAGCGCCACCGGGGCCGTCAGTTCGTAATCGAAGGGCCAAAGACGCAGCACGACATCCGCGCGATTGGAGGCGGCAAACAGGATCAGCCCCAGCACGAGGGGAGTCAGCAGGATCCAGGAAAGAAGTTTGCCCACGCGCGACACCTGACGATTGAAGGTTCCGGAAGCCGCAGTCCGGCCCCGGCCGGAATCAGCTGCCGTTCAGTTTTTCGCGCAGCTGCTTGCCGGTCTTGAAATAGGGAATGTGCTTGGAATCGACCTCGACCGTGGCCCCCGTGCGCGGGTTGCGGCCCGTGCGCGAGCCCCGCTGCTTCACGGAAAAGGCGCCGAAACCGCGCAATTCGACCCGGTCGCCCTGGGCCAATGCGCCGGTGATCTCGTCGAAAATGGTGGAGACGATGCGTTCCACGTCACGCTGGTAGAGATGCGGATTGTCCGCCGCCAAACGGGCGATGAGTTCGGATTTGGTCATGCTGCCAACCCCAGGCGGCGGCGCGATAACGCGGTCGACCGGGGACCTTTCCCTCACAGGTGAATATCTAGAAGGAAGGGTGCCAAAGGGAGAACACGCCGTCAAGTCTAAGTCGTTCTGAAAACAATGCTTTTTGCAGCTGCGATGTAAGGGCGTCGCGCCACGGCAGGGGTTCGTCCGTCAACTTGAGGTCGCGCAGGGGCAGGTCGCGGGCCACCCCATGGGCCGAGGCAAGCCAGTCGAGGGCCTGATCCTCGTCGCCGATGGCATCGACCAGGCCGTTGTTCTTGGCCGCGAGGCCCGAGTAGACCCGCCCGTCGGCGAGGGCCACGACCTTGTCGCGCGGCATCTTGCGGCGGTCCGCGACCATGTCGACGAACTGCCCGTAAAGTTCCATCAGCATGTCCTGGGTCGCCTCGCGGGCGGGATCGCTGAGGCGCTCGAACGGATTGGGCTGGGCCTTCATAGGCCCGCTTTTGAACACTTCCGGCTTGATGCCGAGCTTGTCCAACAGCTGCGTTACGTCGGCGGTCTGCAGGATCACGCCGATCGATCCGGTCAGCGTGCCGCGCCGCGCCACCACATGGTCCGCCGCGATGGCGACCATATAGCCGGCCGAGGTCGCGGTGCCGCCCATGACGGCGACGGTCGGCTTTTTGTCGGCGACCCGGCGCAGCGCCGTGAACAGGGCCTCGCCGCCGACGAAGGTGCCGCCCGGGGAATCGACCCGGACCACCACCGCCTTGACGTCGTCGCGCGCGGCCAGGTCCTTGATCGCGCGGCTGCGTTCATCATCGTCGAAGATGATGCCGTCGATGGTGATGCGCGCGATATGGTCGCGGGCAATAAGATCCGTCCCGCCGAACCGTCCGGCGGCGGCCACGACCAGGCCCGCGAAGGCGGCCAGGGCGACCAGGCGCCAGAAGGTCAGGGCGCGCTTGAGGCGGCGGCGGTCGAAAATCATGTCGGCGTCAAGGCTCATGGCGGGGCGGGCATCCGTCAAAAATTCGATGGGACCGGGCAAAAGAAAACCGGGAGCCCCCTTGCGAGAGCTCCCGGCCAATGTATCACGCCCGCCCTAAGGCAGGGCAACGGGAAAGGCGGGTTATTCCGCGCCTTCTTCCGCTTCTTCGGTTTCGTCTTTCTTGGCGGCCTTTTTCTTGGCGGCGGCCTTCTTCGGCTTTTCGTCGTCGCCTTCGGCAGCGGCCTGCGCCTGCTTTTCCTTCAAAGCAGCGCCCAGGATGTCGCCGAGAGAGGCACCGGAATCGGACGAGCCGTATTCCTGCATGGCCTTCTTCTCTTCCTCGACCTCAAGGGCCTTGATGGACAGCGACAGCTTGCGGCCGGACTTGTCGATCTGAGTGATCTTGGCGTCGACCTTTTCGCCGGCGGCGAAGCGGTCGGGGCGCTGTTCGGAACGATCACGCGACAAGTCGGACTTGCGGATGAAGCCGAGCACGGCGTCATTGACCATGACTTCGACACCGCCGTCGTTGGTCTGGGTCACCGTGCAGGTCACGACGGAGCCCTTCTTCAGGCCTTCCATCGCACCTTCGGTCGGATCACCCGAAAGCTGCTTGATGCCGAGCGAGACGCGTTCCTTGTCGACATCGACGTCCAGCACCTTGGCCTTCACCATGTCGCCCTTGGTGTAGTCGGCGAGGGCTTCCTCGCCCGACTTGTCCCAGGACAGATCGGAAAGGTGGGCCATACCGTCGATTTCGCCGTCGAGGCCGATGAACAGACCGAATTCGGTGATGTTCTTGACCTCGCCTTCGACTTCGGCGCCGACCGGGAACTTGACCACGAAGTCTTCCCACGGATTGGCGTTGCACTGCTTGAGACCCAAGGAGATGCGGCGCTTGTCCGGATCCACGTCGAGCACCATGACGTCCACTTCCTGAGAGGTGGAGACGATCTTGCCCGGGTGGACGTTCTTCTTGGTCCAGGACATTTCGGAGACGTGCACCAGGCCTTCGACGCCCGGCTCCAGCTCCACGAAGGCGCCGTAGTCGGTGATGTTGGTGACGCGGCCCGTGAACTTGGTGCCGACCGGGTATTTGGCGGCGACGCCGTCCCAGGGATCGGCTTCAAGCTGCTTCATGCCGAGCGAAATACGCTGCGTTTCGGCGTTGAAACGGATGATCTGGACCTTCACGGTCTCGCCGATCGACAGGGCTTCGGACGGGTGGTTGATCCGCTTCCAGGCGATGTCGGTGACGTGCAGCAGGCCGTCCACACCACCCAGGTCGACGAACGCGCCGTAATCGGTGATGTTCTTGACGACACCGTCCAGAACCTGGCCTTCCTGCAGGGAGGAGATCAGCTCGGAACGGGCTTCGGTGCGGGTTTCCTCCAGCACGGCGCGGCGCGAAACCACGATGTTGTTGCGCTGGGGGTCCATTTTCAGGATCTGGAACGGCTGCGGCATGCCCATCAGGGGGGACACGTCGCGCACGGGGCGGATATCGACCTGGGAGCCGGGCAGGAAGGCCACGGCGCCGTCCAGGTCGACGATGAAGCCGCCCTTGACGCGGCCGAAGATCACGCCATTGACGCGCTCGCCCTTTTCGAAGGCCTTTTCCAGGCCGACCCAGGCTTCCTCGCGGCGGGCTTTCTCGCGCGAGAGACGGACCAGGCCGTCGCGGTCTTCGTAGCGTTCGACATAGACGTCGACTTCGTCACCAGCCTTGAGAACTTCGTCGGAGCCGGGGCTCATGAATTCCTTGAGCGGCACGCGGCCTTCGGACTTGAGTCCGACGTCGATGACGGCGAAATCGCCGTCGACGTTGACAATGACGCCGCGCAGCACGCGGCCTTCAAAGCCTTCGTCGTCGCCGAAGGACTCGTTCAACAGGGCTTCAAAATCTTCGTTGGAGGTAGGGGCCGCCGTGGCGGCATCGGTAGTGGCCATTGGTTTCAAACCTTTCGATTTTATCTGGCCGGCCGGTTGGTTCCGGCGGTCTGCGGTTGCACAAATGCCCACGGCACCCCGCCTTTTTCCTGGCGGTGATGTGTGGGCGGTTCGTCTCGAACAGATCTTGGACGGGGCCGGCCGGGCCCAGGATTCCTGTTATTTCTTAATGATATCAAGGGCCTTGGCGAACACCTCATCGGCATTCAGGTCGCTCGTATCAAGCAGGATCGCGTCTTCGGCCGGCTCCAGCGGCGCGACAGCCCGAGATCTATCCCGGGCGTCCCGCTCGCGCATCTCTTCGAGAACGCGCGCATATATAACGTCGGGGTCGCTTTCCTGCAACTCTTTGAATCGGCGCTGTGCACGGACCTCGTCGGAGGCCGTGACGAACAGCTTCACATCCGCGTCGGGGCAAACCACCGTGCCGATGTCGCGACCGTCGAGAACGGCGCCTTTGAAGCCCTCCGGCGGATGCGCCGCAAAAGTCCGCTGAAAGTCCAGCAGGGCCGCCCGCACGCCGGGCACGGCGGATACCTTGGACGCCGCCTGGGCGACCGCGTCCGTGCGCAGGTCCGGGCGTTCCAGGTCCCCGGGTTCCAACGCTCGGGCCTCTGCTTCGGCCGCCTGGGCGTCTTCCGGATCGGCCCCGGCCTCCAGCACCCGCTTGCCCGTGGCGCGGTAAAGCAGACCCGTATCCAGATAGGCAAACCCCAGGTCGCGGGCGATGCGCCGCGCCAGGGTCCCCTTGCCCGCCGCCGCGGGTCCGTCGATGGCGATGATCATGCCCCCACTCCCTACTTAAATATCCGCGATATCCGCGCCGAGGCCGCGCATCATGGCGGCGAAGCCCGGAAAGCTGGTCGCCATGGCGTCGCCGTCATCGATGGTGACCGGCTGTTCCGTGACCAGCCCCAGAACCAGGAAGGCCATGGCGATGCGGTGGTCAAGATCGACCGTCACCGTGCAGCCGCCCCGGGGCGATTTGCCGCCCGATCCCGTGACCACCAGATAATCGGGGCCTTCCTCGACCTTCACGCCGGCGGCGGCAAGCCCCCGCGCCATGGCAGCCAGGCGGTCGCTTTCCTTGACGCGCAGTTCCTCCAGCCCCTCCATGCGGGTTTCGCCCTCGGCCAGGGCCGCGGCGACGGCGAGGATCGGGTATTCGTCGATCATCGAGGGGGCGCGGTCCGCCGGAACGGTGATGCCCTTGAGCGGCCCGGCCATGACATGCAGGTCGGCGACAGGCTCACCCGCTTCCTCACGTGCGTTCAGGACCTCGATCTCGGCGCCCATCTCGCGCAGCGTCGTCAGGATACCGGCGCGCAGTGGGTTGAGGCCGACATCCTTCAGCGTGACGTCCGAGCCCGGCACCAACAGCGCCGCGACCAGGGGAAAGGCGGCGGACGAAATATCGGCCGGCACGGCGACGTCGCGGGCGACCAGTTCGGGCCGGCCGATCAACGACACCCGGCGGCCGCGCGCCGAGTCCTGCACGGTGACCTCGGCGCCGAACCAGCGCAGCATGTTTTCCGTATGGTCGCGGGTTGGCTGCGGCTCGACCACCGTCGTCACGCCGGGCGCGTTGAGGCCGGCCAGCAGCACCGCCGACTTGACCTGGGCCGAGGCCACGGGCAGGGCGTATTCGATGGGCAGCGCCTCCGCCGCCCCCTTGACGGTCATCGGCAGCAGGCCGCCGTCGCGGCCGGTGAACTTGGCGCCCATGCGCTCCAGCGGCGCCGTGACCCGGCCCATGGGCCGGCGGCACAGGGACGCGTCGCCCGTGAAGGTCGCCGTCATGTCGTGGCCGGCGACGACGCCCATCATCAGACGCACGCCGGTGCCGGCGTTGCCCATGTCGATCACGTTCTCGGGCTCGGACAGACCACCGACGCCGCAGCCGATGACGCGCCAGGTATTGCCGTCGGGCGCGCTGGCGTATCGCTCCGCCCTGGCACCCATGGCGTTGACCGCGGCGGCCGTGGCCAGGACGTCCTCGCCCTCAAGCAGGCCGGTGACACGGGTCTCGCCGACGCAGAGCGCGCCCAGCATCAAGGCGCGGTGGGAAATCGACTTGTCGCCGGGGACCCGCACGGCGCCCGACAAGGCCCCCGAGGGGCCCGCCCGAAGCGGCGTCTTGGTGGTGTTTGAATCGTTCACGGAAACGGGGTCTCCCCTTGAACTAAGAAGGGTGGCGGGCGGCGCTTTGCCGCCGCAGGTCTCTAGCATATCGGGCGGCCCGCCGCCAATCATCCACGGAATGTGAAATCGGCGGCATTTTGCTTTTGACAGGGCGCGGCGTTCATGGCATTGGGCACGGCAAGAAACGGATAAGAAACGGCATTCCCTTGGGGGGAATCAGGCACAACTCCAGACAGCGGGAGGCAGCCCGTGGCGAAACCCGAATGGGGCCGCAAGGTCACCTGCGCCAGTTGCAGCAATAAGTTTTACGACATGAGACGCGAACCCGCGACGTGCCCGTCGTGCGGTGCCACCAACGACCCGCTTCAGGCATTCCGCCCGAAACGCGGCGCCGTGGCGAAACCGGTTCCTCAGAAGGAGGCCAAGCCCAAGGCGGCGAAGGTTGTTCCCGACGAGGATGACGACGATTTGGACGCGGTCCTGCCCGATGTCGACGAGGACGACGACGATCTTGCCGATGACGATGTGGAAGACGTGCTCGACGATGATGAGGACGACGACCTCATCGAGGACACGGCCGACCTGGGCGAGGACGACGACGACCTGGACGAGGTCCGCGAACATATCGAGACGGAGGACCCGGTCAAGGAATAGGGCCGGGGCACGGCCGGACGGAGATCAAGGATAAGGATGCGGCGCCGTCAGCACCTTAAAGCGGGCGCCGCATCATTTTCCCCTTGCCATCCGATCCCAACCGTCTTTATGTTCCGCGTCCCGGTTGACCGGGGCACCCGGCAGACGTATTTTCCGGGTCCCGGTTCGCCGGTGTTCCCAATTTTTCCCGCCAAGGCACTCGCCGGCGGGACCCCGTGGGGCCGTAGCTCAGTTGGGAGAGCGCTACAATGGCATTGTAGAGGTCGTCGGTTCGATTCCGTCCGGCTCCACCATTCTTTCCAACGCCTTAGCTGATGGCAGCTAGGGCGTTTTTTATTGCGCCCCACTCTATCCCCACACTTCCAGCAGAATTACCCGGCCGACCAAATCGATTTTGCAGGGGGCGGGGTATTGGTTTTGAGAGGGGGTACACGGGGGAACCGGGGGGGGCATCCCTCGAGGAAGAGACCTGCCCTCTGAATTTCTGCAAAAAATTTTGTGCTTGGGAATAGGCTTGGCGCTTGCCTTTGAGCACATCATTCCGAAGGTTTTCGACGGCTCAGCGCTCCCGAGATCAAGCCCAACCCAATCCAGGGGAGGATGATTAGCCACCACGACAAACTAACAACCTCGAACAGTTTTAATGGCACCAACGCGCCTGCCCAGATTGTTCCAATCGCGGCGAGGATTGTCAGCTGAATCATCGAGAGGTAAGCCAACATCCAAACAGCTAAGACGTAGTATGGGATGGCGACTGCCCACCAGGACCAATCAATAAAACCAAAAAACCGAAGCAACGCTAAGGCGATCGTTGCCAACGTGCCGATGCCCCAAATCAAATTATCCGTTATCACTTTCACCCCTACGTCTCCCCAAAGCCTCTCTGACACAAACCTCACCAACCGACCGGCAGTAGTTTTTCCCAACTCGCGCCTCTCTCACTCTTCTGCTGTAACCGGTGCCCAATCCTCGTTCCGCACGATGCCGGTTTGATAGTACTGGCGAATGGAAGAGATGAAGTCTTTGAAGTCTTTGTTCTCCTTCACGAGGCGATCAATGCTATCCCAATCAACGTCCATCCTCTCTATCGCCGGGATTAGAACTTGGCTTTCTGAGGGGTTCTGCGCATCCAGGACAATAACTCCAATTCCGTGGCGACCAGAGAGCACCCTCAATTCGCCGAGTACTCCTCTCCCTGATATCTCTTCCGTGACAAGGTACCCGTAGTTTGCCCATGCAGAATTGCTGACTGTCTGAAAAAAGGATTCACGCACATTCGATCTGTTGATGAGTAGCTTCACTTCAAACGACCAGAGCTTGGTTGCCTTGTCTCCGTAGACCTTCACGCATTCTCGCGTCTCAGCATCCCAGTGTTTATTTCGCACCTCCAAGCCCACGATGTCTGGATGCAGCCACCGGTTGCCCATCGAACCGAGCGAGTTTTTGGAACGCTTTTCGTCTATCCGTTTGCTCAAGATACTGGCCTCCGAGAATAGGTACTCGGATAGGATCGGGTAGAGATCGTATTCGGAGATCTTGTTCGGACTTATATGTAAGGCTTGGCCCGGCGCACCGACTTCTTCAACCTGCTGAACTTCGTCGTCATCTGATTTGGTGGAGAAGAAATATTTTCTCGGCCGCTCTTCTGTCGTTTTCACATCCGGCCATCTTCGCTCGATCCCAGGCCGCTGCGCTCCGATTTCTGCCACGAGTTGTTGTATCAAGGCTTCATCGGTATCGAGACGCGTAACAACCGCTTGGGACCTGGATTGTTTTTCTCGGCACTCCTCCGGGTAGGCTTCAAAGATCCAATTAGCGATGTCACGTGCCGTGAACCGCTCGTCCGGCCGGGATTTCAAAAACTCAAAGACTTTTTCTGATAGGCGCATAGGCTTCTCCTCGAGCACGCACTCGCTCTACTTAAAGCATATATTGGCGCAGAAATTTCTCCGCTCCAAAAATTCCTTTCCCCTAATGAACACAAGAGACTTTACCCACTTCTCTTGAAGATACTCGATCAAAGTTCGTCCATAACTCAGCGTTAGCTCAACAGAGGCTCAGCCTTAACTCGAGGCAGGCCAAAAAAGCGCTAGAGACGGCGAACTTGGCTCGCCAAAGATCCCAGGATTTCAGGGGGAAATTAGATTGGCGGGAACTAAAAACATGAACGAAAGGTACGGTAAAAATCTCACCCCGCCAGAGGTTGTGTCTCGTCTGTAATAGAAAACTCTATTAGTAATGGGGTTTATATGTTGGTTGGTTTTTTCAAAATTCTTTTTTGATCTTTGGTGTCGAAGACATCCCTAAATCCAAAAATGCTTGCGTCATGATCTCTGTCAGAAACGCCTCATGACGGATCGGTGCAATAAAGCAATCATGAACATTCAGGATAGGGATGTCTGCCAATGTCATGTCCGTCATGACTTTCATCGAGATATCAGATTCTGTGCGTTGCAGGGATAGGCCGGCACCGGAGAAAAGGTACTGGCTAATCCGTGCATGCTTTCTTGCGAAGCATTCCACCAGCACCGTCAAATCTCTGCCATTCAGGGGCAGGCCTTGTTCCTGAAGCTCACGTCTAATCGCTTGTATGGCTCGCGCCTTGTCCGTGCAATTAAGAGCGACGAGAAGGATTGTCTTCATCGCTTTGCGCGTTAATGGATCGTCGGAACTAAGTGTGTACGGATCATCCTCCAGACCGTGAATGTCCTGATAGGTAATTCCCTCCTTGCCGTAGAGAAGGTGGATGTGCATCGCTGTATAATCGAGCCCTACGGTCGATTGACCGTCGATCCTGATGAACGGCCTTAAATCGCTTTTTAAATTCTGCCACCAAGGTCCATAGAAACGACCGCCTTGATCGAACGAACCATTGTTGAATACACGGTGATATTGATTGGCAGACAAATCCACGGGACGCGCACCAAACAATGCCTTCGCTCGATAACTTCTGATATCCAAGGAGACATCATGCTTCGTGATGAAGGCGTTGTGCTCTTGGAGAGAGCGCCTCATCGTTCGGGTTAAGTCTGTTTCCGGATAATCGATGATACGTTTCCCGGCATCCCGTAGCTGGATCAGTTCCTGATTGCAGGTCGCCCGGACGAACGAGCGTAAGTCCTGTAGGGATTGCCCAAACCTGGAAAAGAACGGGGGCGCCAATCGGATAATAGATTGCCGGCCACGTTGGCTGCCTCGGTCATAAAATCCAGGCTGATATTCAATTAGCGCTGCGCTTCGCAAGGCATCGATAATCGCAACCGTATATCGATGACTGCATCCAAATGGGTGGTATCGGGCAATTCGCCGAAAGGAATTTGGCGACCGAGGAATACGAATCCAGAATTTAGGATACTGCGCCTCGACGTGAATTAAATTGCAGACAAGCACATTAAGGTGGTTAAGGGCTGGGCTGCGCCTAAGACGAGCGACCGGCGGCAGCTCGCATACCAATCCATATATATTTTCAACGAACTCCAAGATACGGGGATGACGGGCACCCCTGGTCCAATCAATGGGCACCGAACGAAAGCGATCGGTAGCTCGATGGTCTGCCCAAGTAAGAGAACACACCCACCGATCACGCGAGGCGACGAGCCTCTCAATAAGTTCACCGAACTGATGAAAGGCTTCCATCACTCACTCTCCGCCGCTTTCCAGCAAAGTGCGTGATGTTGTTCGCAGAATGAGGAACCGGGCTTTACCTCAGCCCCGCAGTTTGTTGGGTCGATCCGAGGGTCTGCATCAATATACAAACAACCTTCGAAACTGGGGATCGGGCGAGCATGGCGAGGAACTGGCTTATTTGCTTCTTTCGATTCTGTTGTGGGTTCCGGGGTCGCACGCTGGGCCGGCCGAGCATCCGTTAGATCAAATGGGGGGATCTCGTTGTCGTCTTCCTGTTTTGGGCCCAAGACCGCTTCTGCACCAGAAGGGTTTGCCGTTCTCTCAATCCAATCAAGAACGTCACAACGACGATACCTGGGAACTGTGCCGATAATGATCGGCTCCACGTCAAATGCATGATCCTCGCCGTGTCGGCGCTTAAAGCGTTGCTGCCGCACCCAGCTGCTAGAGAAGGACAGCAGCTTGGCGACGGCCTTGTCGTCGAGAAGTATGGGGGCGATTACGTCTGGCGTTGGCATCGGCGGCACTCCTTGGCGTGATGCCAAGAAGGTGTGCCGCGGATGAGCGTTTAACTATGCGAGATTTCCCGAATGGCTGGGGAATAAAACGTGAGACTTGTTCCTTCGATAAAGGTTGGATGCAATCGGACTAATCTTTACTCCATTCCACACGCCGCGAAAGAATGTGCCAGGCAAATGCCGAAGCAAGCGACGCGCCTACACCAATCAGGAAACCAGCTATATAACTTAATATCCGTTCGGTGAACGGCACCTCCGTCACGATCTCGCGCATCGCCAAACGCTGTTCATCAGATAGCTTCGAAAGCTCTTTTGCCCTCATATGCCGCGCCTCAAGTCGGACCGTTTCCTTTCTGATCACTTCCATTTCATCTTTAATAGCATCAAGATTTCGATCAAGCGCACCTATGCTCTGCAGTGTGGCGCGAACGTTTTGAATGCTTTTGCTAAGATCCGATGAAGGCGTGGTTCTGTCTTGGAACTCCAAATACGTAAAAAGCGAAGCAGAGATTGCGAATGGCAGAATTGACCACTTCAGCATCTTTACTATGCGCTTAAGTCGGTATCGGCCCGCTTCAAGCTCTTCCTTACCAAGCCCTTTATTCTTGGAGAGAATGTCTAATAGGTCTTGTCGGCCCAGTAGCCAAACCTGTTTCCCAAGTGGAGAAAGTATCTTCAGGCCCGCGCTGGTGATCGACGGCTCCGCCGAAGTTACGATTCCAATTTCATCTGGCGCAAAATCGCTTTCCTCGATCTTTGATATTATCCGCGCTATTGCGCCGTCAGATAAAGATCTGCGGTGCTTAACTTCAATCGCTACTTTTTTGCCATCTCTAGTCGCTTGGATATCAATGCCCTGGTCAATTGGGCCATCCGTAATTTTTACGTCCGTGTAGCCTTGGGTCGATAAAACTTCGGCTACTAGACCGACGAACTCGCGGCCGGATAATTCGTATAAAATCGAACTGTCAAAAGACATTTACCACCACCCCCTGCAGGATCTTATTTAGAAAGAGGCGCTTCGAATTCTGATCTCAAGAATTCTAACGTCGCCGGGTCGCGAAGCTTGCAGACCACGTTTTGATTGGCAAAGGCTCCCGAAAAGGTTTTCGCCTCTGAAATTGGGAGCGTCTTTTTCCAATCCACGCCAACCATATGCTCTGACACGTCGGGATCATCTTGATCATGCAGAATTGCGGGCTCCATCAGCGAGACCTCGTTGATCGGCATTCCATCATCTAGCAGGAAATCTTTGGATTGCACGGCTGGGCTGCGGATGATGCCGTAGCCGATGTATCCTTGACCTTTCTGATAGACGTAGATCGGGTCGCCTTGTTTTAGTTGGTAGAGTCGCCCCGAATAGAACGGTTTGTAGCCTGCAGAAATGAACCCGTACTTCCGCATATCCTCCCATTCGCGAAAGCCAAGTTCATGTCCGGCATTGACATAGAATTCGCCCGACCACGGGAGTTTGGTTTTAGACTCTGAGCGTTCAACAACCTCCTGCTGATCCATGAGCCAATCCGTCGCGAGGAGCTTCTCACCATTTTCCTCGAAGACGTTGAAGAAGGCCGTGTTGATACTGACCCCATGTTCTTCGGCGAGGTATTCGACGATTCTCTTGGACGAAGCATCAAATTCCCCCGCGATGACGACGAGGCTGTGGCTGCTGTTGAGGGTTTCCGGCAGAGGTGCGCCGAAGCGGTCCTTGAATGCTTCTTCCAGGCGCTTGCCCAGCTTAGCCATCGCGATTTCATGGATACGCCTGGTCGATAAATCGCGAACCCAACTTCCATAATCGAGGGTTTGCGCCACGACATCACGGGGCGTCATGCCGCGCTTCAGTTCCAGGACATAAAGATTGCCGTCCCTGTCGATGCCGAGAATATCGATCCGCCCGCCAAAATCGGTCGTGATCTGCCGGCCGATCACCAGCAGATCGAGGCCGATGAGGCTTGGATCCTTTGCAATCCAGCCTTCGAGCATGTCTTCGCTCTCCAGGGCCTTGCGGCGGACAGGAACCAATTCGCCATTTGCGACCTTGTAAAGCGTGGTCATGGTTCTTCCCCCCTTATCGTGGGAACCTATAAATCAAGCCCAGCACCGCAGTCGCGGAGCCAGTTTTTGCGCTCTCGGTAATCCGGTAGGATCTTGTCTACCTCGTTCCAAAACGCATCGGAATGATCGCGGACGAGAAGGTGGCAAAGTTCATGAACGATGATGTAATCGAGCACCTTTGGCCGCGCCATCATGCATTTCCAATGGAAGCTTAGGGCGCCCGATTTCGAACAGCTGGCCCAGCGATAGCCGAGGTCCTTCACCGTCACGCCACTCACGTTGACACCCACCTTGGGCGCGAAATAGGCGACGCGGCGGCTAATCCGTTCCTGGCCTTTCTCGGCATAAAAAGCCTCGAACGCCCGCCGGGCGGCGTCTTCACCACCGTCATCTACGATCTTGCGGTCGAGGCAGAAGCGGCCTTCTTTCAACGCGACCGGCGCATCGGGGGTGCTGACCAGCAGCAGGCGATATGAGGATCCCAAATATAGGAAACCTTCGCCATTGACCCATTCGCGAACGACGCGGGACGCATTGAGGTCGCGCCATTCGGCCAGGTTCTTGTAGATCCACATGCGCCTGCGTTCGACGACGGCGTTCGCTTCTTCATCGGTCAGGTGTTCCGGCGCGATGAGGTTGATCTGACCATCCCGTTCGATGACGATATCCGCGGTCTTACGCGGGCCGGCGCGGTGAAGCCGGAAATCAATGTCGCGAACACGCAGGCGGGTCATCTTAGGCGTCCTTCAACAGTTCGTTATGCCGGTTCTTGGCCAGCTTCATGATTTCGACCGCGAGCCGTTCGACATGCGCCGTAAGCTCGGGCATATCGGCCATCAAGATGATATCCGACAGTTCGCCCCGCAGGCGTTTCTGTTCCACGGGATTGTTCCAGAAATCGATGATCCCGATCGTGTCCTGCAAGGCTTCCACCACCTGCGCCATGACTGGCTTTAGCTTTTGTGCATTTTCCTTCGATGGGCCGTCATCGCCAAATGCCAATTGAATGATGAAGTCGTAAAACGTCGTTTCTTCCTTGGTCAGTCCGTCGATCGCATCCTTCCGTCCTGCGGCAGCCTCTGACCGAAGTTTCTCCAACTCGCCGGCCAGCATGCGCCAATCGTTGCTGTGCTTTTCGATCAGTTGTTCCAGCTTTTCCGAGAGGGTTCGATAGAAGGCCGGGTCTTCGTCGAAATGCACCGTGCAATGTTTGCGGATGGCATGTTCCATTTCGCTGGCCTTGGCTTCCTCATCACCATCCGCGTGTTTGTCCAGCGAGGCGATAAATTCCGGTGACAGGAGTTCGACAGGCGGCACCTTGGGGTTGATGCCCAGGCCCACCAGATGCTCGTTGATCAGCTTTTTGACCTTCTCCCCCGCATCCCCAAGGTCGAGGCTTTCGTCCTTGTAGCGCTCCTTGGTGACGCTGAGGATATAGCCGAAGCGGCGGGCCGGCACGCGGTAGGAATTGGCCAATTCGTTGGGCAGGACGATATCGAGGCTGAGCAGGAACTTCTTCAGATAAACCTCGAAATCCGCGCGGCGCTTTTCGTCCTTCAACGATTTCACGGCCTTCTTGACGACCACCGCGTCGGCATCGACGTCGGGCAGCTTACCCTCGGCAAAAGCCGCAATATCAGCAATGCCGGCGGACGTGAAATGCTGGATTAATCGCTGCAACCGTTCCTCCAGTACCGGGACCTCGCTGGCGATGTCCTTCAGCCCGTCACGCAGTTCCGCCTGTTCCTCCGAGGTGGCGTAGAGGGTCAGGGCCTCCGTCAGGTGATTGGCCAGCCCCACGTAATCGACGACATAGCCACGCTTCTTGCCCTTGCTGACCCGATTCACGCGGGCGATGGCCTGAAGCAGGGTGTGTTCGCGGATCTTCTTATCGATATACATGACCTGTTCGATTGGGGCGTCGAAGCCGGTCATCAGCATGTCGCAAACGATCAGGAAGGCGATGCCTGAATTGACCTTGTCCGGCTCCATGCGATCGAAGGGTTTGCAGAAATTCTTAACGGCATCGAGGGCCCGCGCCTGCTTGCGGGCCTCGGTCACATAAGCCGCTTCGTTGGTGCCGTCGCTGGAAATAACGACCACGGCTTTCAGAAACGCAATCCGGTCGATCAAATCCGTATCCGGTTCAGCCTTTCCCCGTTCGCGTTCCAACCGGGCTTGCAACGCGGCCTCGATCGATTTCTGGTATCGCACCGCCGCCAATTTGGAATGACAGACGACCTGGGCCTTGAAGCCGTTGGGCAGGATGTTGTCGACGTAATGATCGACCATGTCCTTGGCGATGTCGGCAATGCGGCGTTCGGCTTCGAAGATGTCGCCGGTGGCGCCGTATTTCTTTTTGATGGCTAGCAGTTCTTCGTCGCTGCGATCGCGGAACAGGTCCTCGAATTTGGTGTCGAACTGGTGCTTTTCGTTGAGGGCCGTGTCCGCTGTCTTTCCTTCGTAGAGAATTTGCAGGGTCGCCCCATCCGCCACCGCGTCCATCAGCTTGTAGGTGTCGATATACTCCCCGAAACGTTTGACCGTTTTCCGTTCGCCATGGCGTTCGGTGATCAAGGGTGTGCCGGTAAAGGCGATGCGGGTGGCGTTAGGAAAAGCCTCAAACAGATTGTGGGCGAAGTCCGAGCCCTGGGTGCGGTGCGCTTCGTCAATCATCAGGATGATGCGGTCCGACCGGTTGACGACGCCGAAGGTTTCCCCGGAGGGTATACCCTGCAACGTCTCCAGGGCTTCGGCCAGGTGAAACGGCAGCGTCTCTTTCCTGTCCTGGAACTTGTGCATCATGACCATGTTGATGTCCGAGGTGTCGGAGGAGAGGTCGCTCCGCACGGCCTGGCGTGACTCGATGGTATTGATCTTGCCGCCGATAAGCTTGGCGGTGCGGCTCAACTGGTCTTCCAAATCGACCCGGTCGTTGACCAGGATGATCTTATGGTCACTTAGGTCCGGCGCCGTGCGCAGCATGCGGGCGACAAAGACCATGGTGAGCGATTTGCCCGAGCCCTGGGTGTGCCAAATGACGCCACCTCGATCCCTGGGCGTTTCTCCGCGACGGATCCGGTCGATCATTTTTCCGGCGGCGCGGTATTGCTGATATCGGCAGACGACCTTGATGCGCTTGCCGTCATCCGTGTCCATGAAAACGGACGAGGTCCGCAGCACCCGCAGCAACGTTCCCTTGTTCAACAAGCCCTGAATCAAACGTTGTTGTTCGTTCAGGGTGTCGTCTTCATCCGCCGGCCACAGCGTTTTCCAGGCATAGAAATGTTCCTCGCCCGAGGTGATGGTGCCGTAATCGGCCTTCACGCCACAGGTGCGGATCAACAACAGGTTCGGGTGGAACAGACGGGGCTCACCTTCCTTCAACCCGGCCGCCTTGGTTTCCACGCGCCCGCCGCGATAACGCTGCAACTGAACAAAGGCTTCGTGCATGGGATTGGCGCAGGTGGGCCCGCCCAGCTTACATTCGATGACAGCCAAGGGGATGCCGTTCACGAACAGCACGATGTCCGGAATGATGAACTGCTTTACACAGCCGGGCGTATCGATGCGGAATTGGTTGACGGCATGGAATTGGTTGTTCGAAGGCACCTCGAAATCGATCAGCTTGACGACAGGATCCTGCTCTCCCGTCACCTCGTTCACATCGACCTGGGCCTTGAACAACAGGGCCTGAACGCCCTCATTGGCTTCGAGTAGGGTGCGGTTGGGCTGACGCAGGATCTGATCACGCAGCTCGTCCAACTGCCGGTCCGTCAGCCAGGCCTTGCCATTGGAGGTCTTGTTGATCGCCCGCACGGCCGCCCGAAACACATCGGGCAACAGCCATTCGCGGAAGTTGGTCCTCAGGCTTTTGCCGGGGTCCTTCGGAATGTCGTTGGCGCCTTGGTCGATTGCCGTCCAGCCTAGGCGTTGCAGCTGGTCAAGGAACGGCTTCTCAACGAGACTGTATTCAGACATGGCTCGACTCAGGAGGGTCCAAGACAATGTTGTCGACCGACTTCTTGCCGGTCAGCAGGTCGTGCATAAGTCCAGATTTTTGCCTTCTTAATTTACTAAGCAGGCACCGTTCCGCATTCTGGAGTTCGTCAATACTGTATATTATTTTTGAAATTTGTTGTTGTTCATGGGGCTGGGGGATAAGTAATTGAAATTTTTTTAGATCTTTAATTGGCAGCTGAGGCTGCGCTGAACCAGAAAATGCCTTCTGACGACCTTTTTCGAATAAAAAGTCTCTTAAGGAATAGAAGAGAAATTTTGTGCTGAACCCATCTTCATGATTCCTAAGTAAGACCATTCCAGAATTTATGCGGACGGCGTCGTAGGGAACAGCTTCGTCGTAATGCACGATATTACCAACGGTACCCCGAGTGGTAATTACTAGGTCATCCCTGACTAATTTTCCTGTACCCAGTCGCCTATCACGTTCCTCGTTTATCCACTGAGTAAATTCGAATCGCCATCCTAATTTGGAAACGTTTGCCGTGCTTAAAAATAGGCAAAACCCTTCAGACGAAAAATCTTCAGCCTGAGGATAATTTTCTCCTCTGTCTCCATCGATTATCTCTACTTTAGAGCTGCTAATTGGCTTAACTGCCCATTCTTGTGGCACCCACCCGATCGGCGTTTCCTTGTAAAGGTCCGGCGCTTGATCGCGGGGCGGGCGGAGCTTGCCGTCCTCGGTCACACCCCGCGTGAACAAGTCGCGCATCAAGCCGTCTTTGATGCGTTGGTATTTTGCAATAATCGTGGCAGTTTTGTTTATCAAACTGTCCATAAATCGCAGGCATGAAGCGATCTTTTTCTGCTCGGTCGGCGCATGGAAAGGGACATCAACCGCTTTAACAAATGAAGAATTCAATCCAGGTTGTGCCGAACCTGTAATTCGCGCTTGGATTTTTGACTGCGTTTCGGAGAGCAGGAGAGAGTAATAAAGATATATTTGCGACAGTTCGCATGCATTTTTTGCCCGCAAAATAAATAGATGTTCATTAATAGCCGCCTGATGGAAGTCACCTTCATATAGACCAATCTTACCTGTTTGAGCTCCGTCTTTATTTATTAAAACATCTTCGTTTCTAAGATGGCACTTCGCTATTAAATCAAAATATTCCTTCGGGATTTTTCGTACTTCTTGATAAGACATGCCGCCTGCCTGAGTTACATTTTCTCCCCCTAGGCTTGGAATGCCATCAGTTTCTTGGCGCACTCCTCCCGAAGGACGAGAACCAGAGATAGGCGGCAAAAGTAGACAAGATAGCTTTCGGTACTCGAGTTCACTCATATCCCAACGCCTCCAAGTAGTTTGAAAGCTGGGCACTCGCGGTATCCCGCTCCGCCTCGATCTCCTTCGCCGTCACTGCATACTTGTCCCAAAGGTTTTCGATAGCAGCGATGCAGGCGCGTTGATCATTGCGGAGGTAGGCCTGGTA
Source organism: uncultured Rhodospirillaceae bacterium (assembly GCA_963972065.1). Taxonomy (GTDB): domain Bacteria; phylum Pseudomonadota; class Alphaproteobacteria; order Rhodospirillales; family Casp-alpha2; genus UBA1479. The sequence goes on along the minus strand of CAXAVJ010000016.1, from coordinate 30,769 downwards.
GGCATCCATCAACGTGCGTTTTAGGCGAACGACGATGGCGATGCGGGCTTCGTCCTTGCTGATTTTCTCGCGGGCGGCGGCGACCAGGTCATCCTGTTTCTTTTCGGCGGCACGGATGTTTGCCTTCAGGGTTTTGGCCTCGTCCTCCAGCGCCTTATGGGCGGTCAGTTGCTTGTCGATTGCCTGGGCCTGGTCGTATGCGAGAGCGCCCTCTTCCATCGCCGTTTCAATGACATTGATGATAGCGGAGGCATGCCCGGCCTTCGCCGCAAGATCCAAGACCCGCTGCCCATTTTCGAACTTGGCATCCTTGGCCGTGAAGCCGTCGGAACAATAGAACGCCTTATTCGCCCCCGCCGGCAATTTGCCCGCCACCTGGATTTCCGTGAACAGATCGCCAGCGACGGCCTTCAGGTTTTTCAGGTTTGCCTTCCAGGCCGCGTTCTTCTCCTTGAGGTCCGCCTTCATGGTTTTGACCTGATCGGCGGGGAGGACGCCGGTTTCATCGGGGTCTTCGAAATCCTCATCGGCCGCGGCGGCGAACAGGGCCTGAAGCTCGGCGAGGCGGCTTTGATCCTTTTCGATGGCGTCCAGGACCTCGGGAAACTGGCTGCGCAGGATGTCGTGATCCGGAATCAGTTCCGCGCCCCAGCCGCTGGCCGCGATGGATTTGAAATCGGCCTTCAGGATGTTGACGTAATTGGCGAAGGCGCCCCGCACCTGATAGCCGGTAAGGAGATCCTGGCCCGTCAGGGCCTGGGTGATGCTGTCGAACAGGTAGCGGCGCATGGCGTAGACGTTGCCGGCGTGTTCGTGCTGGTTTTCGGGATCGGGGGCCAAAGCCTCGATATGCGGAAGAACGTCCTGCCACCAGGTTTCGACCGTGGCCATGAAGGCCGCATGCCGACCAACCACGCCCGGATGGTTGGCGACCAGGTCGGCGATCGCACGTTTGTTTTCGATCTTGTCGCTGAAATCCGCATAGACGGGATCACCGGCGCGGGGCACGAACAGTTCTTCGCGGAGGCCTTTGTAGTTTTCCCAGTAGTGGGCGAGACCATCGATTTCGACGACGGGAACGCCGCCCAGCAGATGGGCGCGCACATCCTGTGGTTCCGGCGGCGGGGCGTTATCGACATAGCGGCGGATGTTGCAGTTGTAGTCCTCCCCCGCGATTTCATCGCGATGGACCTTGCGGGCATAGGCGGGAATATCGGCGCCCTGACGGTAGGCGTTAACGATCTTGTCGATGTCTTCGGGGCGGAGGAAGTTCTGTGCCTTGCCTTCGCGATATTCCCGGTCGGCGTTGATGAAGAAGACATGTTCCCGGCCCTGGGCACCAGCCTTGTTCATCACCAGGATGCAGGCGGGAATGCCCGTGCCATAGAACAGATTGCTGGGCAGGCCGATGACGGCCTCCAGGTATCCTTTTTCGATGAAATATTTGCGGGCTTCGCGTTCCTCGCCCCCCCGGAACAGGACGCCGTGGGGCATGATCGTCGCCATCTTGCCGTCGGCCTTCAATGTGGCAAGCATGTGCTGCACGAACATGAGGTCGGCCTTCTTGCCCTTTTCCGGCATCATCACGGGGAAGCGGGCGGGGAACTTCAGATCTTTCTTGGAGTAGTTCTGGCTGAACGGCGGGTTGGCGAGGACGCGGTCGAAACGCCTCAGCTCATTGCCTTCATCCATATGGGCCGGGTCTTTGATCGTGTCGTCTTGGCGGATATCGGCATGCGAGATGCCATGCAAGAGCATGTTCATCTTGCAGATTGACCAGGTGGTGCCGATTTTTTCCTGGCCATAGAGGGCCAGGTCGCTCGGATCACCTCCGTTTTCACGGATATAATCTCGCGATTGGATCAGCATGCCACCGGAACCCACGGTCGGGTCATAAACACTCATGTGCGCTTTTGGCTCGACGATTTCGACGCAGACGCGGACGACATCAGCGGGGGTATAGAATTCACCCGCTTTTTTGCCGGCACTGTCGGCGAAGAACTTGATCAGCCATTCATAGGCGGCGCCCAGAAGGTCGGGGAATTCGAAGTCTTCGTCACGCAGGGGGATTTTTTCGAAGTTCTGAATGAAATCGGCAAGGGTATCGTCATCCAGCGTGCGCTGGCCGATCTTGCGGTTGAAGTTGATGCCTTTGAGGACGTCTTCCAGGGCGTCGATATTGGCGTCTTCGATGCCCTCCAGAGCCTTATTGAGGCCAGTGCCGACGTTGACCTTGAGGTGTTTGACCTTTGACCAATGGGAGTCTTCGGGAACGAAGAAGTATTTCCCGCTGTATTTATCGGGGTTGGCCAACTGGGCCTTGATCGCCGCTTCGGGCATGCCGGCGGCATTGTATTCCTTGTTCAGTTCCTCCCGTCGCTGATCGAACAGGTCGCTCGCCCGTTTCAGGAACAGCATGCCGAAGACATATTCCTTGTACTCGCTGGCATCCATGCTGCCGCGCAGGTCGTCGCAGGCCCGGAGCAGCAGGCTTTCTAGCTGAGGCAGGGTTAGTTTTTGTTTCGGCACGTTGGCTCCCCCGAGTTTTTTTAGGCTGGGACTGTACCTTGTTTCACGGGGGCCTTCACGCATGACGTGTAGGAGCTTTTGCCGCCGCCCGGTGGGGCGAGCACGGTGGGGTCATCCTTGGCGATGATGTTCGCGAATCGATTGGAAGATACCGGCCCGGCGCAGGGCATCCGTAACCGATTTCTTGCGGGGGAAATGTTCCCGGATCCCCGGCTTAGCCGCGAGAAGCGCATCGACGAGGCGCCCCTGCCACCCCCGAGAAAAATCACCCATCTGGCCGTTGGCGAGTCCTTCCATCACCCATTCCTGGACCTCGAATTCAGGATCCATAATGCCGGGACGGCCCGCACGCCGTTTGTTGACGTGGACTTGCGGCCGCGCTGGGCTGCTGATGTCGCCATAGATGGTGCGGGGATTGTCGGCGGCGATCCGATCAAAGAACGCGAGAATGTCTTCCTGGCGGTTGAGAGAGGCTTGGAGGGCGTTAAAGAGTGCGGGGATTGAGTTTCTCGGCGACCGGGCTCCAGTGAACCAGAGGATCCGCCAGTCATCAGCACGGGGATCGAAGGCCGCGAAATCATTTTTGACGACGATCAAAAAAGGATGTTCGGTCGTGGTCAGCAAATGTCGAACTGGTGCCGGCCATTCCTTCTCGCGGACTTCGGCAAACGTCTCGGCAGAGGCGACGCGCCGGGCGCGGACTGCCCTGACAGGAAGACCGGCCTGATCGCCGAAGTCAAAGAAATGGCGATCAAGGCGTTTTTGCAGATCGGTGTCATCCTGTCGTTCGTTGGTGAGGAACAGGGTGTAGTCACTTCCCCGCAACGACACGTTCTGGAATGTTGAGACGAGTTCAGTCACGGGTCTTGCCTGTCATTCGTTCGAAGAGACGGCCAATAGTATCAGCAGCATCGGCATCGGCAGAACCGACAAACGCCGCGTAGTGCCGCTCCAGCATTTTCAGATCCGTATGACCGAGACGCCCGGCCAAGGTGCGCAGATCAACACCAGCAACAGCGGCGTGGGTACTGTGTGTACGACGAAGGTCATGAACGGTGACATCCATCAAGCCGGCCTCTTTTCGAGCCGCCTCCCATCGCCGGCGGAGTGTCATCGGGGAAACCGGAAAGATACGATCATCCCCCTTGCGGGAGCGTTGTTTTTGACGGTCGAGGATCTCGCACATGGTTGGGGTGCAATGGACGATGCGGGGCAGGTCTGTCTTGGTCGTATCGACCGAGACGATACGGCGGCCATTTTCGAGATCACGAACATGGGGCCAGCGGAGATTGCAGACTTCGCTTTTGCGCATGCCGGAATGAACACACCAAAGGATGAAGTCAGGCAGCCAATCTTCCGTAGCTTCGGCCGATTTGAGGAGCCTCACCAATTCTTTACTGGTTAGGAACCTCTGGCGACCAACGACACCCCTGATCGTATTCGTGCCCTCGCACGGATTGGCCTCCAGGTTTCCAGACCTGACGGCATCGCTCAGGATGGAGCCCAGGGTGCCGAGCTCTCGCTTCACTGTTGCTGGCTGGGCAACGGCCAATCGGGTGGCGATCCAACGGTTGATGTCCTGGACAGTGATGCCGGTCAGCGGCTTTTCCCCGAAGAACGGGGTGAGATGGCGGTCGACATGAACCTTGGCGATTGCGTGACTACGCATGCGGTTCTCGGCCCGCTTAAGCCAATCACGTGCCCAATCGGAGAACAGGATTTCCGGCGCCCGGTCCAACTGCTCGCCGCGATCTGCGAGGCGCTGCAGCTCCGCATGCTTCGCTTCCAGTTCATCCCAGCCCCACGATGATAGCTGGCCCATCTTGATCTCGATGGCGGAGTTCGGGGGATGGTACTTGCCTTTGTATGTGCCACCGTGAGGCAGGCCGATCTTCAGCCAGGCCGTGTCGCCACGCGCGCCCCTGAAGACGCCAATGCCGTTCAGGTATCTGGGTCGCTTTTCCATGCGTGGCGGTAGGTTTCCGACGAGTTCGTCATACGCGGCGTATCGGCGGGGTCGGCCTTTGGGTTTTGTAGCCATATCCGTGAATTCCTAGTGGGGATTTGAGTGGGGATTATAGCATAAACCCCTTTTCTAATACCCCACGGGATCCCCACGGATAACGGAATTAAACGCCTGTGAACGTATATCTATTTATAAAACAATGAATTTAATTGTCTTTATGAATCAACGAACAACGGTGATCGGATTAACGACAATAACGACTGACCTTACAATGGCATTGTAGAGGTCGTCGGTTCGATTCCGTCCGGCTCCACCATTCTTCTTGATGAAGATCGACCGAAACCCGTCGCTGCCGGCGGGTTTTTGTTTGCCCGCGCGCCGCGCGGGACGGGGTCGATTTTCCGCCGACTGCACCCGGAACGTGCCAGTCGGCCGATGCCCCCATCGGAACCGTCGATCCCGTCATTCAACGCCCCAGACGCGTTACGTAACGCAGGCCATTTCGCAGAACCCGGCGCGATGGGTTTGCGCCGGATTACTGAATTCAGGAGCATACGGATGGGTTGTGATCCATCCACGGGCATCCCGCGTACAACTATTTGAGCCGAACAAACCATCAATGGATCGGACCCGGGTGACACGTGCGTGTAATTTTGTCTGTTGTTCTTGCCGCCTTATTCATCGTCTCGATTACGGAGCCAGAGGCTTCGGACGATACGGCGCGGCATGCCCATAACACGGATCAAGCGATCAACAGCGGAGATGAGATTAACTTCGACGTTTATCGCAATGGAACCCGTGTCGGCTTTCACCGGGTGCGATTTCAGGCGGGCGACAAGGGACTGGCCGTCGAAGCCCGGTTCCAGATCCAGGTCACGTTTCTAGGCATCACCGTTTATCGTTACCGATACGATTCCAGGGCGTTGTGGACGGATGGCAGCCTGTCCGCGATCCGGGCGACGGTCGATGACGATGGCGCCGTCTTGGACGTGCGGGCCCAACGGATCGGCGAGCGCGTCTACGTTGCGGCCGGTGATACCGCCTACGAAACCGCGGCCCCCCTTTTTCCCACAAATCACTGGAACGTCGAGGTTCTTGGGCAGCATCGCGTCCTCAACACACTGACTGGGCAGGTCAACAAGGTTCGCATTGAGGCGAGCGGCCCCGACCGCGTGGACACAGAACGTGGACCCGTCGCCGCGACCCGTTATGCCTATACAGGAGATCTGCAGACCGACGTCTGGTACGACGCGGCGGGGCGTTGGGTGAAAATGCGGTTCCGGGGCCGGGACGATTCGTTGATCGACTATATCTGCCGCCAATGCCAGGGCGGTCCCGGCAAGAGGACATTGGGATGACCGAAGCCGACCGCCCCAAGGTGGCCTGGGTCACCGGCGCCGGCAAGGGCATCGGGCGCGCCCTGGCCCTGCGCCTGGCGCGCCAGGGCTATGCCGTCGCCGCCAGCGCACGGTCGCAGCAGGACCTGATCTCCCTGGAGCAGGTTGCGGACGGCGGGCGCATCATCGGGTTCCCTCTGGACATCACCGATGCCGGGCGCGCCGACGTCATGGTCGAGGTGATTGAAAACCGGCTGGGTCCGCTGGATCTTGTGGTCCTCAATGCGGGGACCCACCGCCCAACGCCGGCAATGGAGTTTTCAGCGGCCGAGGCGCGGGGCGTGATCGAAACCAACCTGTCGGGAACATTGAATTGCCTTGCGCCCGTCATGGCGCGGTTCATGGCGCGCGAGGCCGGCCAGATCGCCGTGGTCGCGTCCCTGGCCGGGTATCGAGGGCTCCCCGGGGCGGCCGCCTACGGCGCGTCGAAAGCCGGGCTCATCAATCTGTGTGAGGCGCTGCGCCCGGAACTGGCGGCGGCGGGCGTGGATATGCGTCTGATCAATCCGGGTTTCGTGAAGACGCCGCTGACGGACAAGAACGACTTTCCCATGCCCTTCCTGATCGACGTCGATGAGGCGGTGGACCGCATCATCGACGGGCTGCAAGGTGACAACTTCGAAATCGCCTTTCCCCGGCGATTCGCCCTGCTGATGAAGCTGCTGCGGCTGCTGCCCGATCGCTTGTTCTTCGCCGTCACGCGGCGCATGCTGCGCGAATGATCCCGCGACCGACCGACGCCGCCGACCGCTATCGGCGCTACCTTGAAACACTGACCCCACAGACGCTTGACGCCTTGGGGGATCATGTCACCGCCGATGTCCGCTTCAAGGACCCGTTCAACGACGTGCGCGGGCTGAATGCCATGCGCCGCGTCTTCGAACATATGTTCGAAAACGTATCCGACATCCGCTTCACGGTGCACGGCATGGCGCTGGACGGCGCAACCTGCTTCATGAATTGGCAGTGCGCAGGCCGGTTGGGCAAACGGGAATGGGTTTTCGACGGGGCCAGCGTCATCACCCTGGGAACAGACGGAAAAGTCGTCAGCCACATCGACCATTGGGATGCGGCGGCGGCGTTCTATGAACGTCTGCCGGTTATTGGATGGCTCCTCGCGCGGATTCGTGGACGGTTAGCCATTCGCTGAGAACCTCCCCGGACATGTGCAGGGCCTTCTCGGGCTTGATGAAGGCCAGGGTAACGGACCCCACCTCGATCCCGAACTTGCTGACCTTCGCCCGGTTCATCAGAACGTTTGACGGTTGCAGAAACATCCAATCGTCGAACTGCACGCGGACGGTTCCATCGCCGACCTTCAGGTCCATGTCGTAGCGCCAATTCAGCGCGTTGCCGTAGGCTTCCCCCTTGGCCTTGCCGATGACGTCGTCGGCTTCGCCTTCGTAGGTGTGATCGTCGGTCTTGCGGATGCGCCACACGCGTCGGTCGGTCTCGCCGTCGGCATACTGAAAACGTTCGTCCAGTTGCAGGACCGCCCCGTCCCAGGTGCCCGTGATTTCCACCACGAACTGCCGCCGCAGGGTGCCGAACCGATCTTCGAAAATACCCCAGGCTTTCGTCGATCCTTGGAAGTAATCCTCGATCAACAGGACGGGGGACTGGTCCTTGAACTCAACGGGTTTCATCTTTGTACATCCGTTCAACATCAGAAACGCGGCAACGGTGATAGCGATGCGTCCAACCATGATTTGGGCTCCCGGGTTTGTAGTTTAAGCGAGCCGGCGGCGGATCGCCCGTTGCCTGGCGGCCGTCAGTGGAAATCGCCACATTGTTCCGATCGCCACACCCTTTATTACGATGGGAACGACCGCATAGATCATCGTCAGCGCCACAATTCCGCCGCGGCTGGGCGCATCCGGATCAAACCCCAACGCGGCGACGCCCGGCAGGGCCAGCCCCACCGCCGCCGCCAGCGCCAGTTTCGTGCTCATCCCCCAGAAGGCGAATTGCAGGCCGGCGCGGTCCACGTCCTCACGCAGGCGCCCGTAATCGATGACATCGGCCTGGATCGCCGGCGGCAGGGAGAGGTCGGCGCCCAGGGCGACGCCGGTCACCACGCAAACCACGGCGAAGGCCGCGAAAGCACCAACCGGCAACAGCGGCACGGCGGCAAAGGCAAGACAGGCGGCGATCATCGCCAGGCACCACACCCGGTGCTTGTCCATGCGGTGGACAAGCATCAGCCAAGCGGGGATAGAGACCACGGCGGCGAGGAAATAGACGAGGATGAACAATGCCCGCTGGTCGGGGCCGGCCCCCAGGCCATATTGCAGATAGATCAGGAACAGAACCGCCGGGATGCCGTTGGCCAGGCCGTTGGCGAACCAGGCGAAAAGAAGCCGGACAAACGGCTTGTTGCGGATCAACCCGACCAGCGCGGCCCTGACCCGGGCCGGGCTTACCGGAGGGGGCGGCCGGTGTGGCGCGGCCTGTTCCGGGACGGCCCGCAGCAAAAGCGGGATCAGGGCGGCCCCGCCGAGCACCGCGACCCAGACGATGGCGGCCATGGCGTCCCGTTCGCTCCGCCCGGCGTCCGTCAGGGTCGAGGACAGGGCCGCCGCGCCAACGATGCCGATCAGGCCCATGGCTTCCCGCCAGGACGTGATGCGGGACCGCTCATGGTAGTCGCCGGAAAGCTCCGCACCCCAGGTCAGATAGGGGACCGCGACCATGGTCCAGCCGCCGTAAAGAACGATCGACCAGATCAGCAGATAGGCGGCCCCCGCGGCATCGGGCGGCATTAGGACCTGCCATAGGCCGATGCCGGCAATCACCGCGCCCACCGCGATCCAGGGTTTGCGACGGCAACCGGCGATCCGGGTCCGGTCGCTTAGGGCGCCGACCAACGGGTCGGTGACAGTATCGAACAACCGCGCGGCCAGAAGAATCCACCCCACCGCCACCAGCCCCAGGCCAAGTTCGATTCCGTACAATGTCGGCAGATGAATGTAGACCGGGATGATCGGCAGCGAGACGACGACCGCGGGCAAGGCATAGGCCAGCAGGATGCGTCGGGACAACGGTGAGCTTGCGGGCTGCGTCACCCGGCGTCGATCACGAACTGGCCGACATTGATGCGCCCGGCATCGAAGCCCGCCTCGCAGTACTTCAAGTAATAATGCCACATGCGGCGAAAGCGTTCATCGAAACCCAATTTCTCGATCTCTGGCCAGGCGGCGAGGAAGTCCACATCCCAGCGGCGCAGCGTTTCCGCGTAGGACGGGCCAAAGAAGACCGCGTCGGTCAGCCGCAAACCGGCCCGGGCGACCGCGTCGGCGAATGCGTTCGGGCCCGGCAACATGCCGCCCGGAAAGATGTAGCGCTGAATGAAATCCGGCGAACGGCGATAGCTTTCGAAATGCGCATCGTCGATCGTGATGATTTGCAATCCCGCGCGGCCCCCGGGCGCAAGGCGCGCCTTCAAGGTGTTCAGGTACGTCGGCCAGTAGGCTTCGCCCACGGCTTCGAACATTTCGATCGAGGCGATCTTGTCGTACGTGCCCCGGGCGGCGCGATAGTCCTCGATCCGAATATCGACACGGTCGTCCAAGCCCAGATCCGCCATGCGCGTCCGCGCGAAGACCGCCTGTTCCCGGGACAGGGTGAGGCCCGTGACGCGGCATCCGAAATCGCGCGCGGCGATCTCGGCGAAGCCGCCCCAGCCGCATCCGATCTCGAGGACATGGTCGCCCGGCCGCAGGTTCAAGGCCAGCGCCAGACGTTCATACTTTCGCCGCTGTCCGTCCGCCATGGGCTCGTCCGGTGAGTCGAACAGGGCCGACGAATAGGACATGGTCTCGTCCAACCAATGGCCGTAGAACGCGTTGCCCAGGTCGTAATGGGCGGCGATGTTGCGGCGGCTGCCGCGCGGCGTGTTGGCGTGCAAGGCATGGCGCAGACGCGCCAGCAGACGGACCGGCCAGGGTTGGCGGATGAGATCGGTCAAGGCGCGTTCGTTGCGCAGGCTGAGGTCGAGTAGTGCCGCCAGGTCCGGGCTATCCCAATCACCGGCCATGTAGCCTTCGGCCACCCCCATATCGCCACCCAACAGCATGCGATTGACCAGGCCCCAGTTTCGGATGCGCACCGTTGCTTCCGGCCCGGGTGCGACGCCGTCGACCGTCATGCACCGGCCCGACGGCAGGGTGACATGTATCCGGCCGACCTGAAGCCGCGCCAAGATTCGACGCAACAGCCGCTCCCGGATGCCGGGGTACGGGATCCCTTCCGTGGACCGGGCGCCGGGGACGGCGCCAGAAATCGATTTCGCAATGGCGTCACTCATGTCTCGCTACGTTCCGTTCTTTTCAATGCTGAATTGGACACGGCGCACGGCCGGCGAATGCTTGAACACGGGCAGGCCCTTGAGCCACAGCTTCAGGGCCTCCCAATGGATTCCCGCCATCACCTTCAGTGTCAGCAGCGGAAACCGGATCAAGGCCTGCGTCAGACTGCGCGAAGAAAACGGACGGCGGTCCCCCGCGAAGGACGCCGCCAGTAACAGTCCTTCGCTGTCTTCCTGACGGATGATGACGCGAATGTTTTCGCCCGGGGGCACGATGCGAAATTGATAGGAAGTATCCATCCCGATGAAGGGCGAGACATAAAGCGCCTTGGCGCAGGACTGCTTGATGACCGGACGGCTTTGATCGGCGACCGGGATCACATAGGTATGACGTTCCTTGAAGGTGTTGCAGACCTCGTAAAGGATGGCGGTCAGCGCGCCGGATCTCCGGTAGCAAAAAAAGACGCTGAGCGGATTGAAGGCATACCCGAAAATACGAGGATAACAGAGCAGACGGATCGGGCCGCCGTCCGGATCGATGCCGGCGCTGTGCAGGTGCTGCTCGGCCCAGGGGCGCAGGGCCGTGCCGTCCGCCGGCCCGTGATCCCGGTCGTGGAACGCCAACGGCGCAAACCGGTTGTAGCCGAACAGGCGCGACACCTTGGTGAGCGCGGGCAATTCGTCCAGGTCAAGCAGCATGGAAAACACCGAGTAGCGCAGCCGATGGGGCTTCGGTCGTTTTCGCTGGTGAACCACATCACCTTCATAAATTGCCGATGCCAACGTCATTGCGCCGCGGCCTCCGCCGGCTGCGTGACGGTAATTCGGCCATTCTCGTCTTGCACCGTCCAGGGCCGGCGCATGCCACCCAATTGTTCCGCCACGGCAAGACCGGATTGCAGGGCATCTTCGTGAAAGCCGTACCCGAAGTAGCTGCCGCAATACCAGGTGCGCCGGTGCCCCTGCAGCGACCACAGCGTTTCCTGCGAGCGGAGGGCGGCCTGATCAAAGAACGGATGGGCGTATTGAAATTCCCGCAGCACAGCGCCCGGCGCTGGCTCTCGCACCGGGTTCAGCGTCACGAACAAGGGCGTGTTCGGGTCCAGGCCCTGTAGCGGGCTCATCCAATAGGTGACGCAAAGGGGGGCGTTCTCTGCCGCTGTTTGTTCGCCCGCGATGAAGTTCCAGCTCGACCATACACGCCGCCGTTTCGGCATCAGGGAGGAATCCGTATGAAGAACCGCGCGGTTGTCCGTATAGGTCCAGGCCCCAAGCAGATCTTCTTCCCGTGCGTCGCGGTCGCTCAGCATCGCATATGTCTGGTCGGCGTGGGCGGCCATGACGACATGGTCGAAGGTCCGGCAGTCGCCGTCGTTCGCCACGACCAGGACCTTTCCGGGATAGCGCGTGACTTCGCGCACACCGCCGTAATGAATGTGCTCGCGGTAGGGCTCGGTCAGCCGTTTGACGTATTCCCGCGATCCGCCGTCGACCGTGCGCCATTGCGGGCGGTCCGTCAGGGTCAGCAGGCCGTGGCTGACGAAGAAACGAATGAAGGCCACCGCCGGATAAGCGCGCATTTCCCGGGCGGTGGTCGACCAAATGGCCGCGCCCATGGGCAATAAATGGTCTTCGATGAAGGCGTCGGAATACCTGTTTTCCGCGAGGTAGTCGCCAAGGCTGAGGCCCGCCAACGCCGCGTCATCGAGATGCCCCGGCGCGTCCCGGTAAAACCGCAGAAGATCGCGGATCATCCGCCAGAACCGGGGGCGCAAGAGGTTGCGCCGCTGACCCAACAGTCCGTTGAGATCGGTGCCGGCGTATTCCAGGCGGCCGCCGTCCAATGAGGCCGCGAAGGACATGTCGCTGTCCTTGGTCCGCACATTGAGATAGCGGAACATGGCCGTCAGGTTCGGATAGTTCCGTTCGTTGTAGACGATGAAACCCGTGTCCACGGGAACCGGCCCCGCCGCCGTCGCGGCATCGACCGTGTTCGAATGGCCGCCCGGGCGGGGCTCTTTTTCATAGACGGTGACATTGTGCCCCTGGCTCAACAACCAGGCGGCCGACATGCCGGCAATGCCTGTGCCGATCACGGCGATATTCAGGCGCTGACCATTTAACATCGGACTGTCGAACACCGGCACTGCCTTTCTGGATTGACGCGTTGATCAGATGGTCGGGAGTGTTGCCGCAATAACTGTTATTTAAAGTTACGGTCCCGGGTCGCCCATGGATCACCCGATAGGTAAAAATTATGCCGGGTGATCCGCCCCGCGTTGTGCCGCGTACAAGTCGTCATGGATGGTAATTTCACCGCGTGTGGTGCAGGCTTGTCCGAAGAAGTGGGGCGGCCCGCGTTCGCTTGCCCCGTTCACACCCGGCAAGGGCGCCGCCTGCCGCGGCCATTCCGAGGGAACGCTTTGGAGTCAATGGATGAATTGATCGTCGCGGTCGCGAAGCACAGGGATCGTGCGGCGTTCCGCCAACTGTTCGATCACTTCGCCCCCCGGCTGAAAGCATTCGTCATGCGCCAAGGGCTCGACAGCCAGATGGCCGAAGAAGTGACCCAGGAAGCCATGGTCCGGGTCTGGCAGAAGGCGCAGCAGTTCGATCCGTCGAAGGCGCGGGCCTCGACCTGGATTTTCACGATCGCCCGAAATTTGCGCATCGATTTTCTACGTAAAGCCCACAGACCGGAACCGGATCCCGACGACCCGGCGCTGATGCCGGAGGCGGAACCCGGCGGGTTCGCCCGCGTGGCGCAGACGCAGGAAGCGGAACGGTTGCGGGCCGCAATCGCGGCGCTTCCGGAAGATCAGCGGGTTGTTCTGCACCTGGCGTTCTTTGAAGAAAAGACCCATCCCGAAATCGCCGGGCAGTTGGATATTCCCCTGGGCACCGTCAAATCGCGTATCCGGCTGGCGTTCAAACGTGTTCGGTCGGAACTTGGAGAAGACCAATGACCATCGTGCATCACCCGAGTGAAGAGCTCCTTCTTGATTACGCCAGCGGCGCCTTGTCGGAATCCTGGAGCCTGGCGGTCGCGACCCACTTGGCGCTATGTCCGGCATGCCGCCGCGAGGTCACCTGCATGGAAACCGTGGGCGGCGGCCTGTTGGATGCCTTGACGCCGGCGGGCTGTTCGGACGCGACATTTGACGCGGTCCTGGCGCGGTTGACGGATGACGTCGACGACGCGCCGATCACCACCCCGCATGAGATGGCGGGCCCCGCACCCATCCTGCCGCAACCCCTGCGCGGATATATCGGCGCCGACCTTGACGACATCCCCTGGCAGCGTCTGGGACTGGGCGCCTATCAATGTCTTGTTCGGACGGAAGACGGCGTGACGGCCCGATTGTTGCGGATTCCCGCGGGCAGGCCGGTGCCCGAACATACACATCGGGGTCAGGAATTGACTCTGGTGCTTCGGGGCGCGTTCTCCGATCAGACCGGACACTACGGGGCCGGGGATTTTCAGGACGCGGATGAACATCTCAAGCATCAGCCCCACGCGGCCCCCGGGGACGATTGTATCTGCCTGGCAATAACGGATGCCCCCCTTCGGTTCCGGTCCCTGGCGGCGCGTCTTGTCCAACCTCTTTTGGGCATCTAGGCAACCGATGGCGGTCTTGTCCGGCATGTAATTGCGACAGCGCTCGGACAATTATCTGAATTTACTTATTTTTTGAACTATCGGACACAACGGCCTTGCAGCATCGCCCCTACGGCCGGTGCCCGTGCGCTTCCGGGGCGCCGCGGTAGTGGCGGTGCAGGTCGTCGCGGCCGAAATCGTTGGCCGGGTCGCGCCACAGGCTGTGGATGTGGTTGCCGCCGCCCTGGGAATTGTCGAATTCGATCAGGATACGGGGGCCGTGGATGCGGTAATAGAATTCCGCCCCCTCCGTCATCGGCCCGGCCCAGGCAAAGCGCGTCTCGGACCAGCCTTCCCGGACCAGATCCATATAGGGACGGCCGATTTCGTCGCGGGCGAGGCCCACGTAGGCGGTGATGAGTGCCGTCAGGAGGGTTTTCTGATGGGCGCTGAGGGACGTGAACGGCAGCCCCTCCGGCGTCTTAAGTGTGCCGCCGCGCCCCGGGCCGGCAACCACGTTGCCGAGGGAGCGCTCCCTCAAGAGGGCCCGGGCGCGCTGGCCCGCATCAAGGCTGCCCGCGAACCGCAGCGCCAGGACGTATTCATCGCGCTGCACCCGTTCGCCCTTGCGGGGGCCGCCCGGAATTTCCGCCGGGTTGGTGCCGAGGAACACCGGCGTCAGCGAAACCGCGCCGGGTGTGGCGACGGTGACGTTGACCGACAGGTGATGGCCCTCCAGCCGCCAGCCCCAGGGGTGGCGGCCCGGCACGCCGAACACGGAGACGAAATATTTTTCCGGATCGCGGTAATCGAGCGACGATCCTTCGACCTCGGCCAGCACGGCCTCAAGCGCCATGATCGCCTCGGCCTTGGCCACGCCCGGCGCCGACAGGGTGCTGCGCATCAAGGCCGTGGCGGCGGCGCGCTGAGGTGGCGTCATGTCACGGATCGGCACCCCCTTGCGGTATCCCGGCGTATAGGCCCAATCGAAGCGTTCATCGTCCGTGAACGCGAAGGTCGCCGACGGCGCCTTATCGCCCATGGCCTGCTGCCAGGCCCTGGCGGCGGCGGCGATGGCCGTATCGACGGGTTCCGCACGGGCGGGCGGCGCGCCGAGCACGGCCGCTGTCATTCCGGCGAAAAGCAGGCGTCTCCACATGCACAAGACATAATATGTCCTGTCTGATACCGCAATCGGCGCCGTGTCCCGGCATCGGCAGGCAATGCGTGTCGATACGGCCCGGTGTCTGAACGCCCGGCGGGCGGGCTTCATCATCACAATCCCGCCAGATCGCCGCCTGATGGCGCCCTTCGCCTTGATCGACCGCCCCGCGGTCCCTATCGTCGTGCCTTAAGGGGGGCGGCATCTTGGATCGCCGAACCGGCCGGGGCCAAACCCGGCCGGGCCTGTAACGGCGGGCCGATTGGGAGGATTTCAATGACCGACAAGGTAAAGTTCGGCGTGCGCCTGACCGTGCAGGGCGAAATGGGCGCGACGTCATCCGGTTTCGAATACGCGTTGGAGATGGCCCGCGTGGCCGAGGATCTGGGCTTCGATTCCATCTGGATCCCCGATCATGTGGAGAACGCCCATCTCGACCGTTCCAAACCGATCCTGGAGTACTGGACGGTCATGACCGCGATCGGTGCGCTGACCAAGCGCGTGCGCCTGGGCGGCCATTCCATCAACAACACCTTCCGCCATCCGGGTTTGACGACCAAGATCGCCTGTACGCTCGACCATATCACCGGCGGGCGCGTGATCCTGGCCCCCGGGTCCGGCTGGTTCGCCGCCGAGGCCAAGTCCTACGGCTTCGACGAATGGTCCGACGACGGGCTGGAACGCATCGCAAGGCTGGATGAAGGCCTTGCCATCTACCGCGGCCTGATCGAATGCGAAGATGCCAACGGATTTTCCTTCGACGGCCGGTTCTATCAGCTGAAGGACGCGTTCTGCCATCCCAAGCCGCCGCAGAAGCCCTATCCACCGATCTGGATCGCCGGCGATTCGCCGCCGACCCAGGAATTGATGAAAAAGCACGGCGACGTCTGGTTCATGTATTCCAAGGCCCCCGCCGTGGTGAAGGGTCTGGTCGACGGCATGAAGGCCGAGTTGACCGAGCGGCCGTTCGAGGTCGCGATTTCCGCCGTCGGCCTGGCCGACAAGGGGCCCGAGGAAACCCGCAAATGGGCCGAGATGTACGCCGAGGAACGCAAACACCGCTTCCCCATTCCGCCCACGGTCGACGACGTCATGGAATCGAACCTGATCGGCGACGTCGCCCAGGTCCGCGACCGCATCGATCAATGGATCGACGCCGGCGTCAATCACATCGTGTTCCAGCCCATGCCGCCCATGGAGGGCACGCGGTTCTTCGGCGAGAAGATCATCCACCACTATATGTAAGCCGCATGTAAACGGCGGCATGGACGGTTGGCGCGGCGGCTACGGCCCCGTGTCGGCGTCGCCGACCGTGCGGCTTTTGGGAAAGCGCACGGTGACCGTCGTGCCTTCGCCGGGGGTGCTGTCGATCTCCAGGCTGCCGCCGTGTTCTTCGGTCAGGGAATGGACCAGCGACAAGCCCAGCCCGAAGCCCTCGTGGGCGCGGGTGAAGGCACGGTGAGCCTGGCCGAACGGCATCAGCACCTTGGGAATGTCCTTGGGATC
Organism: uncultured Rhodospirillaceae bacterium; assembly: GCA_963972065.1. Taxonomy (GTDB): domain Bacteria; phylum Pseudomonadota; class Alphaproteobacteria; order Rhodospirillales; family Casp-alpha2; genus UBA1479. Next base: position 14,305 of record CAXAVJ010000016.1, on the reverse strand, counting down.
GATGCCGATGCCGGTATCGCTCACGATGAGGGCATGGCCCGCCTCCGCCGACCAGGTCGCCTCGACCCGCACGTCGCCGCCCTGTTCCGTGAACTTCACGGCGTTGGTCACCAGGTTAAGCAGGATTTGCTTGATCCGCGTGACGTCCGCCATCATCGCCGGCAGGCCCGGCTGCACATGCTTGACCAGGGCGATCTCCTTGGCCTCGGCCCGCTGCTCGACCATGGCCGCGCATTCCTCGACGGCGCGGGCCAGGTCGACCGGCTCCTCGTGCAGCGACATGGCCCCGGCCTCGATCCGCGACACGTCGAGCACGTCGTTGATGAGCGCCAGCAGGTGGCGGCCCGAACGGATGATGTCCTCGGCGTATTCCCGGTAGCGGGGTGCTCCGAGCGGGCCGAACACCTCGGCCGCGAGGATTTCCGAAAACCCGATGATACCGTTGAGCGGCGTGCGGAATTCATGGCTGACGTTGGCCAGAAAGTCGGTCTTGGCGCGGCTCGCCTGGTCCGCCACTTCCTGGGCCCGGCGCCGGACGGTGACTTCCTGGCGCAGTTCCTTGGTCCGTTCGTCGACCCGGCGTTCCAGGTCTTCCTTGGCGCGCACCAGGGCGCGTTCGACCGCGCGGGTCGCCGTGATGTCGGTGCCGGCCCCGCGGTAGCCGATGAAGGCCCCGGTCACATCGAACACAGCACGGCCGCTGAGACGCACGGCAATCTCCGCCCCCAGTTTGCTGTACAGGGTGTATTCGAAATTGCGGAACGGGCGATGAGCTTCCATGTCGGCGCGATGGCCGGCGAAGCGCGCCCGATCCTCGGCGTCCATGTTGCCGGCGAATTCCCAGCGCGTCTTGCCGAGCACGTCGCTGCGGTCCAGGCCGGTGATCTGGAAGAAGCGGTCGGAGATATAGGTAAACCGCAAGTCCTGGTCCATTTCCCAGAACCAGTCCGAGGCCGATTCCGCGATGTCGCGCAGGCGCTCCTCGCTTTCCCGCCATGAGGTTTCCGCGATTTCGCGCACGCGGATCTCGCTGCGCAGTTCGCGAGTCCGGTCGGCGATCAGCTTTTCCAACTCCTCGTGGGAGCGGCGCAGGATGTCCTCGGCCTCTTTCTGCTTCGAGATGTCGGTGACCGCCGTGCCGAGCGCGACCATCTGGCCGGTACCGTCGATGATGGGGAATTTGGCGACCAGCACATGCCGCATGACGCCGTCGCGGAACGGACCAAAGCGCTCCCGATAGACCGGCACTCCCTGGTCGATCACCGCAGCGTCCTGGTCGCGGACAAAATCCGATGTGTCGTCACGGTCGCCATGGACCTCGTTCTCGGTCTTGCCGATAATCTCGGACATTGGTCTTTGGGCCCATTCGCAGAACGTCCGGTTGACCCGCAGATAACGCCCGGACAGATCCTTGATGTTGAGGGACGACGGCACATTTTCGATCAGCGCCGCCGCCATGGCCTCGCTGGCGCGCAACGCTTCGTGACGCGACAGGAACATACCCGCCAGCAGTGATATGAGAAGAATCGCCGGCAGGCCGACCGCCAACACCGCGACATGCGCGTTGCCGATCTGTATCGCAAGCACCGTCACCGACGGCCGCAGGGTCACCGCCCATTCCCGACCCAGAACGTGGACATCCGTGGCGGCGGAAACACTGTCCGACGCCTTGTCGGCGGCGACGCCCGCGACATGGATCAGGCGGCCGCCGTATCGGACCTCGACCCGGAACCGGTCCGTTATGCCTTTGCCCATGGCGCGGTCGATAATCGGCGCCGTATGGAATGCCACATTGATATAGCCGGCCCGCCGATCTGCCGCGTCGAGCGGTGACAGGTTCACGAATCCGTTGGCGCCACCCGGAAAATCATAAGGCGGGCTGGATGCCGCCGCACCGCCGCCGGAGACATAATCATAGGTTTCACGCGCCCCCGGATCGTCGCGCAAGGAACTGCCGAGACGGTCCGCGCCGATGGTTTCCGGCTCGATCCAGGTGAACCGCCCATCGGCGTCAAGCCGCGAGATGTAGCGGATTCCCGAATAGGTGCCGAGCAGGGCCCGGGCGTGCCGCCGGAATTGCTGTTCGGTCGATATACCGCCGTCGCGCCACAATTGCTGCAGGTACTGGCCGACGCCGAACCGCGCGCTGACCAGAAGCTCGATCTGGTACGCCGCCTGTTGCGACTTTCGGGCCGTGGTTTCACGGGCCTGCTCGACGTTGCGCTGATAGACGATGTGCGATGCGAAAACCAACACCGCCCCCAGGGAAAGCCCGAGGAACGTGGCCATCAGCAATTGACGTGTCGGGGCCTTCATGCCGCCATATCAACGGCCATTGAATGGTTCGCGGTAGTCGGTGTCATGGGCGCTCCCAGGTCGTCCGCGCCGATTTTACAGGCCTGCCGGTATTTTTCATCGCTTACTTTGGTCCAGGGGGGTGAGCCGCGGCAAACCGCCCCAATTCATCGATCATGCCGGTGATCACGGTTTTCATGTCGGCATAGCCGGCGGATTTCACGATCTTCTGTTCGTCCATGTAAAGGCGCCGGTTGATTTCGATCTGCAGGCTGTGGTGTCCCCGGGCCGGATCGCCGGCCAGACGGACGATCTCCACCCCCTTGTACCAATGATCGATCCGCACATCGTAGCCACGGGCGGACAGATAGTTGCGGACGCAATCGATCAAGTCGGGCCCGGCCGTCGTGCCGTCGCGCGTGCCGAGCACGAAATCGGGGCGCACCGTGCCCTCCGGTTCCGCCGACATGGCCGTCGCCACGGCCGGCATGGAATGGCAGTTGATGTGGTAGTAACCGCCGAACCGCCTCGCCGCCCAATCCAGCATGCGCCCAAGCGCCGCGTGATAGGGCCGATGGTAAACGTCAATCCGCGCCCGCAGGTCGGCGGCGGTGATCTTGCCGTCATAGACGGGCAGGCCCGGCGGGCGGCGCATCCAGACAAGGCCCTGACCCAGTGTGGCCTTGGGGCCAGGCTGCAACGGCGGGCCGTCCCAGGCCCCCTCGACATGGGCCGGGTCCATATCCGTCTCGTTGCGATTGGGGTCGACGTAAAGCCGAGGGAACAGGGCCTCAAGCAGCGCCGCGCCCTTTTCAGGGGCCGTCGCGTAAAGATCGTCAACGAAGGCATCCTCGGCCGGGCGCAGGGCCTCGATGGCCACGGCGGGGCGGAACCCCTCGGGATAGACGCATCCGCTATGGGGGGAATCGAAAACCAGCGGGATCGCCGGTTCCGCCGCCGCGTGCAGACGCAGCACGCCGGGAACGTCGACCTCCGGAAGCGCCGTCATGGGCCGTCGTTCAGATGACAAGCGGCGATGCGGCCGGGCGCGATCTCGCGAAGCTTGGGCCGCTCCTCGCGGCAGCGCGCCGTGGCGTGCGGGCAGCGCGGATGGAAATGACAGCCCGGCGGCGGGTCGAGCGGCGACGGGATTTCGCCTGAGATCGGCTGATAATCAAGCCCGCGGATGTCGAGGCGCGGGACCTCGTTCAACAGCGCCTGGGTATAGGGATGATTGGGGCTGGCGAAAATGTCTTCCGTCGACGCCATCTCGACGACCCGGCCCAGGTACATGATGACGACCCGGTCGGAAATATGTTCGACCACCGAAAGATCATGGCTGATGAACAGATAAGTCAGGTCCAAATCTTCGCGCAGGTCCATGAACAGGTTGATGACCTGGGCCTGGATGGACACGTCCAGCGCCGCGATCGCTTCGTCGCAGACCAGGAATTCCGGGTTCACGGCAAGGGCGCGGGCAATACCGATGCGTTGGCGTTGGCCGCCGGAAAACTGGTGCGGGTAGCGCCGGCGATAGTCCGGGGCAAGCCCGACCCGCAGCATGACCTCGGCCACATAATCGGCGGCCCCGGCCTTGGTGACGATACCGTGACGCACGGGGGCCTCGCCGATGATGTCCTGCACCCGCATGCGCGGGTTGAGGCTGGCGAAGGGGTCCTGAAAAATCATCTGGATGGCGAGCGCGGTCTTGTGCCCCGCATCCTTATCCATGGCGGAGACCAGGTCGCCCTTGTAGTGGATCGCCCCCGCCGTCGGCTCCAGAATGCCAGCGACCATGCGACCCAGGGTCGATTTGCCGCAGCCGGATTCTCCGACCAGGCCGACAACCTCGCCCTTGGCGATCTTCAGCGACACGCCGTCGACGGCATGCACGACCTCTTCCTTGACCTTGGCGCCGAGATAGCGCGCCAGCTTGGCCGCCGCGTCCAGCGGCTTCACGAAGTTCTTGGTGACGTCCGTCAATTCCAGGATCGCGGTCATGGCGCCCTGCCCCCCGCGTCCAGTTGCGGATGGGCGCAGCGCAGTGCCCGGCCCGGCAGCGGATTGGTGATCTCGGGCGCCACGTCGCAGGCCCCGTCGCCATGGGGACAGCGGTCCTTGAAGGCGCAACCCCGGGGCAGGTTCAACAGCGACGGCGTCATACCGGGAATTTGGTACAGCCGCTTGCCCCGCGTGTTGTGCCCGGGCACGGAACCCAGAAGCCCCCGGGTATAAGGATGGACAGGCCGGTCGAGCACGTCGCCCAGATCCCCCTGTTCGACAATGCGGCCCGCGTACATAACGCTGATCTTGTCGGCCAGGCCGGCGATCACCGCAAGGTCGTGTGTGATCCAGATCAGCGCCGTGCCGGTCTCGCGGCACAGCTTCTGCGCCTCGTACAGAATCTGTCCCTGGATGGTGACGTCGAGGGCCGTGGTCGGCTCGTCGGCGATGATCAGGTCCGGCTTGTTCAAAAGCGCGATGGCGATCGCCACGCGCTGGCGCATGCCGCCGGAAAACTGGTGGGGATAGGCCTTGAGACGCTCGTCCGGGCTGGGGATGCCGACCTGGCCCAGCGCGTCGCGGGCCCGGGCCCGGGCCGCGTCCTCGCTGACCGAGGCGTCATGGGCGCGCACGGTCTCGATCATTTGCGTATCGACCCGCAGCACCGGGTTGAGCGTCATCATCGGGTCCTGAAAAATCATCGCGATGCGGTTGCCGCGCAGCTGGCGCAGGCCTTCCGGATCCAGGGTCAACAGGTCCCGGCCCTGGAACAGGACCCGGCCGCCGACCACCCGGCCCGGTGGATCGACCAGGCCCAGGATCGAGAACCCGGTCACCGACTTGCCCGATCCGGACTCGCCGACCAAACCCATGATCTCGCCCCGGTTGACGGAGAAACTGACGCCGTCGACGGCCTTGGCCACACCGTCCTTGGTGAAGAAATGGGTTTCCAGGTTGTCGACCTGCAGGGTGGGCGCGCCGTTGTTCATGGTCTGCTATCGCGTCCTTATTTCTGCAAACGCGGGTTGAGCACGTCACGCAGCTGGTCGCCGACCAGATTGATGGCGACGATCGTGACAAGCAGCGCCACGCCGGGGAAGAAGCTGATCCAGTACAGGCCCGACAACATGAAGTCGAAGCCATTGGAGATCAAAAGGCCGAGCGACGGCTCCGAGATCGGCAATCCCACGCCGAGAAAGCTGAGCGTCGCCTCCAGCGATATGGCATGCGCCGTCTGGATCGTGCCGACCACGATGAGCGGCGGCAGACAGTTGGGGAACAGGTGGCGGAACACGATCCGGTTATGGCCGAGCGCCAGGCATTGCGCCGCCTCGATATATTCCTTGTTGCGCTCCACCAGGGCCGAGCCGCGCACCGTGCGCGCGTAATAGGCCCATTGCGCGATGACCAGCGCGATGGTGATCTTGTCCACGCCCTTGCCCAGAATGGCGAGCAGGATCAGCGCGATGAGGATCGCCGGAAACGACAGCTGAATATCGACCACGCGCATGATGAAGGCGTCGACGCGGCCACCGAAATAGGCCGCCGCTAGCCCTACCGTCGTGCCGATGCACAGCGCGAACACCCCCGACATGACACCGACCCCGAGCGAGATGCGCAGACCGTAGATGATCGCCGAGACGAGATCACGCCCGGCCCCGTCCGTGCCCAGCCAATAGGTCAGCCCGTCCATGGACTGACTGCCCGGCTTCAGCTTGCCGTCGAGAATGCTGACCTTCGCCAGATCGTATGGATCCGTCGGCGCGATCCAGGGCGCGAACAGGGCAAGCAGAATGATCCCCACCAACACCGCCAGCGCCGCCGTGGCGATGCGGCTGTCGGCGTAATCGCGGCAGAACCGGCGGAACGGCGTTTCCACCTTGACCGTCTCGGCCGGGGTTGCAACGGCCGGTGGGGCGGCGGTGTCGCTCATGACTTGATCTCCGACAGGCGAACACGCGGGTCCAGGATCGAATAGAGCACGTCGACCACCAGATTGATGATGACGAAGATAAGCACGATGATCATCAGGTAGGCGACGATCACCGGACGGTCGAGGGACTGGATACTGTCGATGATCAGCTTGCCCATGCCGGGCCATGCAAAGACCGTTTCCGTGACCACGGAAAACGCGATCAGGCCGCCGAATTCAAGACCCAGAACGGTGACCACGGGGATCATGATGTTCTTCATCAAATGCACCAGGACGATGCGGCTGTTGCGCAGCCCCTTGGCGCGGGCGAACTTGATGTAGTCCTGGTGGACGACTTCGCGCGTGCCGGCACGGGCCAGACGGATGACCAGGGATATCTTGAACAGCGCCAGGTTGAGCGCCGGCAGGAACAGGTGCGCCAACCCGTCCAAGGTCAGGAAACTGACGTCAATGCCGAGCAACGGCACCGTATCGCCGCGCCCCGTCGAAGGCAGCCAGCCGAGGATCACCGCGAACACCATGATGAACATCAACCCGACCCAGAAGGTCGGCAGCGAGAACCCCAGGATCGATCCCGCCATGATCGATTTGGACGCGACGGTATCCGGTTTCAGCCCCGCGTAGACACCCAAGGGAATGCCGATGACGACGGCCAAAAGCAGCGCCGCCAGCGCCAATTCGAAGGTCGCGGGAATGCGGTGGATGATGATTTCCAGGGCCGGCTCGCCATAGACGAAGGACTTGCCCAGGTTGCCCTCAAGCGCGCCGGCGACGAACCGCCCGTACTGCACGTACCAGGGTTTATCGAGGCCCATGGAGCGGATGACTTTTTCCCGCTCCTCCTGCGTCGCCTCGTCGGACACCATCATCTCGACCGGGTCGCCGACGATGTTGACTCCGCCGAACACGATGAACGACATCACCAGGACGACGACGAGGCTCTGCATAATCCGGCGGATGATGAAAACGGTCATGGATTGCCCCCCAGCCGGATGCGGGGGCGGCGCGCCGCTGGCCGCCCCCTTGTTCCGGCGGTGCCCCTACTCGGGCTGGATGTCGTAGGCGACCGTGCGCTCGTCCGTGCGCGCCAGGTACTTAAGGCCCTTCTTCGCGGCCCAGGTGTTGACCTGATAGTGCAGCGGGATCAGACCCATGTCCTCGCCGATGGCGATTTCCGTGGCCTGGGCCAGCAACGCCGCCCGCTTGGTATCATCGACCGTGGCCAAGGCCTGGTTCAGGACGGCTTCCATCTTGGTGCTGGAATACAGGCCGCGGTTGGACGACCCATTGCCCTTTTCCTTGTCATAGGTGGTGAGCAAGGAGCGCAGCGGCGACGAAGCCTCGCCCGTGCCCGAGCCCCAGCCGACCAGCAGGAACGAGAATTCCGGCGGCTTGGCCGGCCCGCCGTTCTTGCCGCGTTTGAAGAACACGCTTTTCGGCATGGTATCCGGGGTCGTCATGATGCCGATGCGCGACAGCATCTGGGCCACCGCCTCGACGATCTTGGCGTCGTTGATGTAACGGTCGTTGGGGCCGTGCAACGTCGTCTGGAAGCCGTTGGGATAGCCCGCCTCCGCCAGCAAGGCCTTGGCGGCCTTGGGGTCGTAGTTGTCGGGCTTCAGCTTGTCGGACACGCCGAAGAACCCTTCGGGCAGAAGCTGTCCGGCCTTCACCGCGATGCCTTCCATGACCCGTTCGATGATCAGGTCGCGGTTGATGGCCATGGAAATCGCCTTGCGCACGCGCACGTCCTTGAACGGGTTCTTGATCTCCTCGCCGTTCGGGCCCTTGGCGAAGGGCGTGACGTCGCGGTACTGGTCCAGGTGCAGATAGATCACCCGGTTGGAAATGCCCTGGCTGAGAGAAATCTTGTCGTTCTTCTTGAGCCCCGCCACGTCGATCGTCGGCACCTGATCGATGAAGTCCACGTCGCCGGCCAGAAGGGCCGCCAGACGCGACGGCGCCGACTTGATCGGCTTGATCACGACGGATTTCCAATGGGGCTTCTTGCCCCAATAGTCCTCGTTGCGTTCAAACTCCAGAACCTCGCCCTTGATCCACTTGACGAATTTGTAGGGACCCGTGCCGGCGGCCTGGCTGCCGTTGTTGAAGTCGCCTTCCCAGTGGCCTTTGGCCTTGTCGGAAACGATATGCACGTTCGACAGGTCGACCGCCATCAGGGGATAGGGCTCCGGCGTCTTGACGCGCAGCGTGTAGTCGTCGACGCGCTCATAGGTCTTGCCGCCGCTATGGCTGAAGACCTTGAAACTGGACTTGGCGTTCGGGTGAGCGGCCGCGCGCTCCATGGAGAAAATCACGTCGTCGACGTTGAATTCAGATCCGTCGTGGAACTTCACGCCCTTCCGCAGCTTGAATTCCCAGGTCGTGTCGTCGACCGGCTTCCATTCCGTGGCCAGACCGGGCAGCAGGCGCTGCTTGTGGTCCTGTTCCATCAGGCGGGAAAAGATGTGCTGGGCGATCTGGTTGTTGGGGCCCAGGTTGTGATAGTGCGGGTCGATCGAGGTCGGCTCCGTGCCGAGCCCGATGGTGATGGCCTGGGCCTGCGCGGCCGTGCCGGCGGCGAAGGTCAGGCACAGGCCCGCCGCCGCCGCGATCATTGATTTACGGAAATACATTTCGATTAGGCTCCCTGCATAATCCGGGTCATTGCGCCCGGTCTTGGAAATCATGTTGCATCAAACCTGCGCCGCCGACAAGCACCGCCGCCGGGTGGTGTTCGGGGCTTGACCTGGGAAAGCTTTGATCGTTCGATATGACCCCATTTCCCGCCGACAAGGACCACCATAATGCCCGCCGACGCCGAATACCCCGTGCAGCTTGAGGCCCCGGACATCAGCCCCTACAAAGCGGGCAACACGGGCATCGATTACATCACCAGTTTCGAGGCGGCCGAACCGGGCCCCCACGTGATGATCACGGCGGTCGTGCACGGCAACGAGCTGTGCGGCGCCATCGCCCTCGACTGGCTGATGAAACTGGGCGTGCGGCCGAAGCGGGGCAGACTGTCGCTGGGGTTCATGAACGTCGCCGCCTATGGGCGGTTCAACCCGGCGGAACCCCTCGCGTCGCGTTTCGTCGACGAGGATTTCAACCGCCTGTGGGACGCCGAGACCCTGGACGGCCCGCGCCAATCGGTCGAGCTGACCCGCGCCCGGGAAGTCCGCCCGTTCCTCGACACGGTCGACCGGCTTTTGGATATCCATTCCATGCAGCACGCCACCGGGGCCTTGATGCTGTCAGGTCCCCTCGACAAGGGGCGCAAGCTGGCCGAAGGCACCGGCGTGCCGGAACTGGTGGTCATGGACGAAGGCCATGCCGCCGGCCGGCGCATGCGCGACTACGCGGATTTCCGCAACGAGGCCTCGCCCAAGGACGCGCTTCTGGTCGAATGCGGCCAGCATTGGGAAAAGTCTTCGGAAGACATGGCCAAGGAAACGGCGTTGCGGTTTCTGCTGTACACGGGCGCCGTGGGCATGGACTTCGCGGGCCCGCACCTGGGGCCGCAGCCGCCGAAACAGAAGATCGTCGAGGTCACCCATCCGGTCACCATCACAACCGACCGCTTTCGTTTCGCCGAGGATTACCGCGGGCTTGAGACGATCGCCAAGGCGGGCACGGTGCTGGGCTACGACGGCGACGATCCCGTGGTCACGCCGCATGATGATTGCGTGCTGATCATGCCCTCGCGGCGCCTCAACCGGGGGGGCACGGCGGTCCGCCTGGCCCGCGTCGTCGGCTGATCCCCGCCATTGACAGAGGGGCTTTTCCTGCCAAATTAAGGGATACGAAGGGTGCTGCCGCTGCGCGGGTCCTTCGGCCGTTTTCGCTCATGACACCAGAGGAGAACGCCCATGTCTCGGCTCGGCGCCTTCAACAGCCCCCTGCTTTTGGGTTTCGAACATTTCGAACGTATGCTCGACCAGGCCGCCAAGGTCTCCGGTGAGGGCTATCCCCCCTACAATATCGAACAGGTGGGCGACAATCTGTTGCGCATCACTCTGGCCGTCGCCGGGTTTACCGACGACGATCTTTCCGTCACGGTCGAGGAGAACCAATTGGTCATCCGCGGCCGCCAGCAGGACGACGGGGCCGAGCGCATCTACCTGCACCGGGGCATCGCGGCGCGCCAGTTTCAGCGCAGCTTCGTCCTGGCCGAGGGCATCGAGATCGTGCGCGCGCACCTGGATAACGGATTGCTGCACATCGACCTTGAACGCCATGTGCCGGAACCCGAGGTCAAGACCATCGCCATCGAAAAGGGCGGCATGAAAAACAAACCGGGCCGCACCATCGACGTGGCGCCCGAGGAATAGGCCCCGCACGACACATCCCGGCATCCGCCCCCGCCGCCCGGATGCCGCCGAAATTCTCAGGCGGCGCATGAAGAAATCCTAAAACCGCGTGCCCGGAAAACGGGGCGCGGCACCAGAAGGAGTTTCAAGCCATGAACACCAATACACCCGACAACCAAGCCCCGCCGGCCCCCGGCGGACTGACGGCCGAGGATTTTCTGGCCCTGGGTGCCGAAACCTCGGCCTTCGTCAAGGCCATCGAGGTCGACGGCAAACCCGCCTACGGCATCTTTTCCGCCTTCGGGCAGCCGCTCGGCTATGCGGAATCCTTCGCCGTCGCCCAGGTGACCGTGCGCCAGAACGACCTGGAGCCGTTTTCCGTCCACTAAGTCCGGCATCCGTTATTCCCGCCGACAGGCCCGTTTTTGTCCGTCGGTTAAAGGATCGGTTAACCGTTTTTGCCGAGAATAGGGAATGGATGCGGTTTCCCTCGGGCCCGAGAAATGGGCTTCAGTCAGGCCCATCATGGGTCCCGCAGAATACGGGGGAAACGGGAACCGCCAGTCGGGAGAACGACTGATGTCGGACAACACTCACGCGAACAGCAAGCCTGTCGGCAATTTCAAGGCCATGGCGCTGCGCCGCATGTCGGGAACGGATTTTCTCGCCCTGGGATCGGACAAGATCGTGTTCGTGAAGCCGGTCGCGGCCGAAGGCAGCAAGGCCTACGGCGTCTATTCGGCGTCGGGCGAGGAACTGGGCTGGGCGGAAAGCTTCGAGTTGGCCGAAGCCACGGCGTTCAAGAACGACTTCGCGGTCGCCACGCTTCACTAGCAGCGATCGAGGGCGGATATGCGGACGGGGCCCAAAAGGCCCCGCGTCCGCCGTCGGAATCATGAAAAATCAGGCGGCCTGACCGCCGCAAATCCCGAGCGGCATTGCCGCGACGTTGATTTGCGCCTGAATTCAACGTGGCACAGATCGCTTAAGCCGCCTGTACGTCGGCCGAGTTGCTGAGGATAGCGTAGAGCGCTTCGGCATTGTCCGTGCCGCGCAGCTTGTCGCAGGTCGCGCGGTCGCGCAGCAGCCGGGACACCCGGGCCAGGGCCTTGAGATGGTCCGCCCCCGCCGATTCCGGCGCCAACAGCAGGAAAATCAGGTCGACCGGCTGTTCGTCGATGGCCTGGAAGTCGATGGGCTTTTCCATGCGCGCGAACATGCCATAGAGCTTGTCCAGGCCGGGCAGCTTGCCATGGGGAATGGCGATGCCGTTGCCCACGCCGGTGGTGCCCAGTTTTTCCCGTTCCATCAGCACGTCGAACACCGCGCGTTCGTCCAGATCGGTGACGCGCGAAACAGCGCCCGCCAGTTCCTGAAGCGCCTGCTTCTTGCTGGTCACGCGCAGATTGGCGATCACGCTGTCGGAGGTGAGGAGGTCGCGGATTTCCATAACCAGTCCTTTGCCTGTCGCGGACGCCGTTGAGGCGTCCAAAGCACCCTTACGCGTCGGCGGAGCGGCCGTCGACCGGATCGATCCAGCCGATGTTGCCGTCTTCGCGCCGGTAGACGACGTTCAGGCGTCCCGATTTGCTGTCACGGAACATCTGCACCCGAACGTCCGTCAAATCCATGCGCATAACCGCGGCACTGACCGACAGGGTCGGAATTTCCGTAGGCAATTCGGCGATGATTGTCGGCTGCCCCTCTTCGGGCAGTTCCTCGTGTTCCGGTTCCGCCTGCACCACGAAATGCTGGGCCCGGAAGCTTTCCTGGGCCGCCTTGTTCTCGTGATGGCTGGTCAGACGCCGATGGTAACGGCGCAGCTGCTTGGCGATACGTTCCGCCGCCTGATCGAAGGCCGCGTAGGGGTCATCGTTGGCGCCGCGCCCGTGGACAACGACGCCACCCATGGGATGCACGGAGATTTCGGCATGGAACGTGTGCCCCGATTTGGACAGCACGACACTTGCCTCGAGCGCACGGTCGAAATACTTGGTGACCGCATCGGTAATCTGGCCTTCGGCGTGGGTCCGCAGCGCGTCGCCCACGTCCAGGTTCTTGCCCTTAATGGTGATATTCATGTCCCGGTCTTAGCCGTTTCTTCTTTCCAGTGGTTAAGCCGTGCGATCAGTGCCTTTCCGGCCGGCGAAACATGCACGTTTAGGCGCCTTGCCGGACGGGCCCATTCTCGGGCTCGCGTACGGCCACCCAAAGTGGCCGAAAGGACATTGACGGGACCGTTCAGTCATGGACATCGGTCCGCCTCGACGAAGGCCCGGAAATTAGTTCCGACACCCGCCGCTGTCAACCATCCCATTCGGTCAGGAGAGCCAAACCGCCCGGCTCTGTTAATGATTATTAAGATGTTAAATTTTTCAAGATTGCCCGAAACCGCAAGTCCACCCGAATGGATTGGATATTAATTGCTCAGGCTTTTCTGGCGACGGCGCTGCACGGACGATGGAATGCCCAGGGCCTCGCGGTATTTGGCCACCGTGCGGCGGGCGATGTCGACGCCGTCGGCACGCAGAATTTCGACCAGCTTGTCATCGGACAGAACCTGGGCCGGGGGCTCGCCATCGATCATGGCGCGAATCCGGGCCTTGATGGCCTCGGCCGAAAACGCCTCGCCGCCGTCGGACCGCGAAATCGACGAGGTGAAGAAATACTTCAATTCGAAAATGCCGCGCGGCGACGCGATGTACTTGTTGGCGGTGACCCGGCTGACCGTGCTTTCGTGCATGTCGATGATATCGGCGATGTCGCGCAGCACCAGCGGCCGCAGATGCTGCACGCCCTTCAGGAAGAAGGCGTCCTGCTGACGCACGATTTCCTTGGCCACCTTGAGGATCGTCGTCGCCCGCTGGTGCAGCGATTTCACCAGCCAGTTCGCCGACTGATACTGTTCGGTGATGTACTGGCGGTCGATCTTGGATGCCTTCTTGGTGCTGATCTCGGCGTAGTACTGGTTGTTGACCAGGACCCGGGGCAAGGTGTCGGGGTTGAGTTCGATATGCCAGCCGCCGGACGGCCGGGCGCGCATCAACACGTCGGGGATCACCGGCTGGGCAAGCTCGCCGCCGAACGCCAGCGCCGGCTTGGGGTCAAGCGCCTTGAGCTCCGCCAGCATGTCGGCGATGTCTTCCGCATCGACGCCGCAGACCTTGGCCAGCGTCTTGAATTCGCGGCGGGCGACCAGATCCAGATTGTCGACGAAGGCCGCCATGGCCGGGTCCAGACGGTCGCGGTCGGCCAACTGCAGGGCCAGGCACTCCTTCAGGTCGCGCGCGAAGAGGCCGGGCGGATCGAACTGCTGTAGATGCTTGAGCACGGCCTCGACCCGCGCTGTCTCGCAATCCAGCGCCTCGGCCACGGCCGTGAGGTCGATGGTCAGATATCCGGTCTCATCCAGGCTGTCGATCAGATAGGCGCCGATCATACGGTCGACCACGTCGCTGACGTCCATGCCGAGCTGTTCCATCAGATGGTCGCGCAGCGTGACGTCGGACGACAGGGTCTGGTCCAGGCCCGGCAGGTCGTCGTCATAGCCGCCGGCGGCGGAGGTCGGCAGGGTCGGTTCGTACCCGGCGTCGGGGGCGGCCTGCACCGCATCCGGCTGGCCATCCTGGGTGTACAAATCGTCGAGCGCCACATCCATGTCGCCATCGGCCGGCCCGCCGTCGCCGTCATCGCCAAAATCCATGGACATGCCGTCATCGGGGCCGTCATCGGCGGGACCCGTGTCGTCCGGCCCATCGCC
>CAXAVJ010000015.1:0-52805 GCA_963972065.1 uncultured Rhodospirillaceae bacterium | reverse complement strand
AGCGGCATGATTCCGAACAGGCTGGTCAGGGTCGACATGAAGATCGGCCGGATTCGATTGCTGGTCGCCTCGCGGATTGCCTCGGCCGCGGTCATGCCGTCTTCGCGGAGGTGCACCAGGGTCTGATGCACCAGCAGGATCGCGTTGTTGACGACGATGCCGATCAGGATCACGAAGCCCAGCAGGGTCAGCATGTCCAGCGGCTGAAACGTGAACATGTTCAGCAACGACAGCCCGACCACACCGCCCGCCGTGGCCAGCGGCACCGATAGCATGATGATGAGCGGATAAAGGAAGCTTTCGAACAGCACCGCCATCACCAGATAGACGATGATCACGGCAATCCCCAGATCCAGCTTCATGGCCTGCCAGGTTTGGTTCAGCTTGTCCGCCGTGCCGGTGAGGCGCAGCGATGTACCGGGCGGCAGGCCTTCGGCATACATGGGGTCGATGATCTTGGTCTTGATGATGTCGAGCGCCTGTTCCAGCGGCACATCGTCCCGCGGCAGGATCGATAGCGTCACCGCGCGCTGACGTTCGAAGTGATTGATCTGGGTCGGGCCCGTGGTCATTTCGATGTCGGCCAGGGACGCCGCGGGAATGATCAGCCCGGCCGAGGTCACGACCGGCAGGTTGCTGATGCCCTGGGTCTCGGTGACCTGATCCAGCGGCCCCTTGATCATCAGGTCGACCAACTTGTTGCCCACGGTGATTTCGGCGATGCGCAGGCCGTCGTTGAAGGCGTCGATGGTGTCCGACAGTTGGCGCGCGGTCACGCCGTTGTCGGCGAGCTTCACCCGGTTGGGGCGGATGCGCAGCTCGGGGGCGCCCAGGACCAGTTCCGGCTGCGGGCGGACCTGATTGCCTTCCTTGCGGGGGAACTCCTGGTTGACGCGGTTGAAGGTCTTGAGGGCCACCTCCATCAGCGGCTCCAGGTCCGGGCCCAGGATGTTCAGGTCGATGGCGCGGGTGCCCGTGACGCCGCGCCCGAACAGGGAGCGTTGGGTGATCTGGCCGAGCGTGCCCGGTTCCTTGAACGCGGCCTCGCTGAGGATCGGGATCAGGTCCTTGACCCGCGTGGGGTCATGGGCGGCGGCGCCCAGAATGGTGCGGCCGCGGAAGGTGACGAAGAAGAAGCGGTTCAGCTTGGGCCGGCCCTGGGCGTCCGGCCCCGGTCCCGAGACCTCGGCCAGCAGTGGGAACACCTCTTTTTCGTAGCCGCGGGCGATCTGTTCCATGGTGTCCAGGTTGTAGCCCGGCGGCGGCACGATGAAGCCGATGATGAGGTTACGGTTGCCGCTGGGGAGATACTCCAGCTTGGGCAGCAACAGCCAGGTGACGCCGGTGCAGATGCTACACAGTACGGTGACCATGATGACGGATCGCAGGCGCGACGCGGTGACCCATTTGGTCAGGCCCATCAGCGACTTCATGAACAGGGCCGCGAAATCGTCGATCACCGGGATATGGCGGCGGACAATGCTGTCCTCGCCGGGCGACCCCAGAATGCGGTTGGCCAACGCCGGGATCAGGGTGACGGCGACCAGCAGGGAAATCAGCACGGAAACCGACAGCGCCACGGCGATGTCGCGGAACAACTGGCCGGCCTCCAGGTCCATGACCAGGACCGGGATGAACACCATCACTGTGGTCAAGGCGGACACCAGGACCGCGACCCAGACCTGCTTGGCCCCGCGATAGGCGGCTTCGGCCCGCGAACGACCCAATTCGCGGTGGCGGAAGATGTTTTCCAGCACCACGATCGCCGCGTCGACGACCATGCCGACGGCGAAGGCGATCCCGGCCAACGAGATCACGTTCAGCGACCGGCCCATGGCGGCCATGGCGACGAAGGCGCCGATCACGGACACGGGGATCGCCATGGACACGATCAGTGTCGCCCCGCCCGACCGCAGGAACAGCAGCAGCATCAATGCCGCCAGCGCGCCGCCGACGAGGATGTTCTGCTGCACCAGGTCGATGGACGAATTGATGTAGATGGTTTCGTCGTAGACCTGTCGCAGTTCCAGGGCCTGCGACGGCAGGGCGTATTCGTTCAGCTCCTTCACCGCCTCGCGGATGCCTTGCATGACCTCGATCACATTGGCGCCGCCTTCGCGCACGGCGTTGAAGGCCATGGCCGGCTGGCCGTTGAAGCGGATGCGTTCGGTCGGCTTTGAGGTGTCCCAGGCGACGGTCGCGATATCGCCCACGGTGACGCGGGCGAAACGGCCGGTGGCGGCGTCGCGGTCCGAGCGCAGGATCACGCCGGATACGTCTTCCAGGCGCTGGAACTCGCCTTCGGTGCGCACCACGTAGCGGCGCTTGCCTTCGTCCACATCGCCCGCCGACACCGACGAATTGGCGGCGCGCAGCTTGTCGACCACGTCGGTGACGGTCAGGCCGTAGCGCGCCATGCGGTCCGGTTCGACGAAGATCGTCATTTCCTTGCGCGCGGCGCCGTATAGATTGACCCGCGCCACGCCGGCCACGCGTTCGATGCGGTCCTGGATCACCTCCTCGGCGAAATCGCCGAACCGGTGAATTTCCTCGTTGTTGCCCGGCTTGCGGATAATCACGAACCAGGCGATGGGGTTGTCCTCGGCGCTGGCGGTCTGGATCGACGGCTCGTCCGCTTCCTCGGGATAGCCGTTGACCCGGTCAAGCCGGTTGGAGGCCAGCAACAAGGCCTTGTCCATATTGGTGCCGATGGCGAATTCCAGATTGATTCGTCCGCGCCCGTCCTGGGATTCGGAACGGATTTCCTCCAGCCCTTCGATGCCCTTCAGGACCTCTTCCTGTTTGACGATGATTTCGCGCTCAACCTCGGCCGGGGCGGCGCTGGGCCAGACCGTCTCGACGCTGATGACCGGTTTGCGGATGTCCGGCGTCAACTGGATCGGGATCGAATAAAGCGCCACCACGCCGAACAGGATCAGCATCAGTACCGCCGCCATGACGGCGATGGGTCGCTGGATGGATAACCGGATCAGGTCCATGGGGGGGGGCGTCTCCGGGCCTCAGGTCTTCGGTTTGGGCGCCGGGGCCGCATCGGCGGCGGGGGCTGCCTCGCCGCTGTTCGGCGGCGGGGTGAACGAGATGTCCTGGCCGGGGCGCAAACGTTCGTTGCCGCGCACAACCACCAGGTCGCCCGCGGCGAGGCCGCCCTCGACGATCAAACGGCTGCCCATGGCCATGCCCAGGCGCACCGGGCGGACCAGGGCTTTGCCCCCTTCGTGCAGGAACACGACGGTCTTGCCCAGGCGGTTGAGGATCGCGTCCTTGTGCACGGTGACGACCGAGGCGGCGCGCGCGGCGGGAATGCTGAGCGTCACGCTCTGGTTCGCGGCGATGCCGATCCCGTCGGCCGGCGCATCAAGGCGGAAGCGTACCGTGCGCGTGCGGGTCTGAGGGTTTTCATCGGGCACGACGGCGCGCACGCTGGCCCGGATCGTCGTGGCGGCGGACACCGTGGCGCTGACGCCGACGCCGGGAACCAGACCGCCCACATTGCGCGACGGCACGTCGGCCTCAATCTCCAGATCCGTGTCGTTGATCAGGGTGATCAGAGGATCGCCCAAGTTGACGAAGGCGCCGGTTTCCGTGTGGCGGCGGGACACGACGCCGCCGTAAGGGGCAACGACATCGGCGTAGGACAGGGCGATCTCGGCCAATCTTAGGTTTGCCTTGGCGCTAGCCATCTGCGCGCCGGCGACGGCGATCTCTGCCCTGGCGACGGCGACTTCCTGAAGTTTATCGTCAAGCCGGGCCTGCGAGAACGCAGCCGATTTGCGCAGGCCTTCCAGGCGCGACAGTTCCTGCTGGCGCAGCTTCAGGGTTTCCCGGGCTGTTTCCAGGGCAGCCTGGTAGCGGTTTAATTCGGCCGCCTTCAATTCCTGTTCCCACTTCAGGCTGTCCTTGACCAGCACGGCCAGGACCTCGCCCTTGGCGACCCGATCGCCGACATCGACCTTGAATTCGGCGACAGGGCCACTGATTCGCGCCGCGACGGAGCCGGCCTGGCGGGCGATGAAGCGGCCGATCACCGGCACGTTTTGATGCGAAGCCTCGGTAATCACACGGTCGACAACAACGGGTACGGCCTGCGGCGCCTGCGCCTGGACCGCCGTCAGGGAGATCAGGGCGGCGGCGATTGTCGATAGGGCGAAGACGGTGGGCCGGGCTACGGACATCAAGGGGCGTTCCTCTGGTTCGGGCCCGAATTCGGGCCCGGGCCTGCGGCGGGCGCCAGTTTAGGGAGGGGGCTCGCCCCCCGCAATCAGTATTGCAAGCAAATATGCACGTAATTTTCCGTCAAGGCGGCCTATTTGCGCATGGCGAAAAGGCGGTTGGCAAGGGGCGGGGCTTCTTCCAATATATTTGCATGCCAATGCTGACCGCCCCGCGCGCCCTCCTTCCCATCCATGGGCCGACTGTCCGATTGCCCCGCGTTTGTCGGCTTTTGGTGGCCTGCTTCGCGATGCTGATGGCCGCGGCAGTACCCGACGGTGCGCGCGCCGACCTGATCGGCCACGGCGGCATGGTGCGGGCGGTCGACGTGTCACCGGACGGCCATTGGGTCGTCACGGCCAGTTTCGATTTCACGGCGCGGCTGTGGGATTTCGGAACGCAGGCGGAAGTCGCGGTTCTTGACGCCCATGAAGGGCCGGTGACGGGCGCCGTATTCGCCCCCGACGGCAAGCATGTCGTGACCACCAGCGACGACAAGACGGCGATTATTTGGGACGTGCCCTCGGGCAAGCTGGTCCGGCGCCTGAGCGGGCACGGCCACAAGGTCATGGCGGCGACCGTGTCGTCCGACAATAAATTGGTCGCCACCGCCTCATGGGATAAGACCTTGCGCATCTGGAGCATGGCGACGGGCGAGGCGGTCCGCGTCATCACCCATTCCGCGCCGATCAACGACGTTGCCTTCGTCAACGGCGGCGCCTGGGTCGCCGCCGGCGGGCATGACGGCAAGATCGGGATGTGGTCGATCGCCGACGGCCGCCTGCAAGGGGTTCTCGAGGGTCACCGCCAGGGCATTACGAAAATGAACGCGTTGCCGGGGGGCAAGCGCCTGTTGACGGCCAGCATCGATCGCACGTTGCGCCTGTGGGACGTGACGACGGGCGAGGCCATCTCCGTGCTTACCCATAGTGAGGACCGCACCGGTCAGGTTTACGCCGCCGCCGTGTCGCCGGATGGGCAGCGCGCCCTGTCGGCGGGCCGGGACGGGCGCCTGATGGAATGGGATCTGGCGACGGGGGCAATTCTGGTGACCATTCCCGCCCACGAGAAAATTATCTGGGCTGCCCGTTTCACGCCGGACGGACGCTTTGCGCTGACCGCCAGCGCCGATGAAAGCACCGCCGTATGGCATTTGGAAACGGGAGACCGCATCGGTCTTCGGGCCGGCGACAAGGCGGGCAAGCAACCCTGGTTGTCGAGTGAACATCCCGGGGCCCGGCTGTTCACCAAATGCGCTAATTGCCACGCCCTGAACGCCCAGGCGGCGTCCCGTTCGGGCCCGCATTTCGAAGGGTTGTGGGGCCGCCCGGTCGGCGCGGTCGAGGGTTACAACTATTCCGGCGCGCTCAGAAACAAGTCCTTTACTTGGAACGAAAAAACCCTATTTGATCTGTTCTATCAGGGGCCTGACAAATTTTTGCCGGGCACCAAGATGCCCGTGCAGCAGGTGCCGGACAAGGAACAGCTTGCCAATCTCGTGGACTATCTCCGGGTTCTGACGACAGGCGGGGCGAAACAGTGACGCGAACCCGTGCCGAGGGAAGCGCCGGGAGAAAGGAACGACGCCGATGACGACGCACCTTTATTTCCATCAGGCCTGCGTGGAGCATGACCCGGGGCGTGGCCATCCGGAATGTCCGGAGCGCCTGCGCGCGGTCATGCAGGCCCTGGAGACGGAACCTTTTGCCGACCTGCTGCGTCTTGAAGCGCCGATGATCGACCTGGATGTGGTCGAGAACACCCATGGTCACGACTACGTGGAAACGGTGATGGACAATGTGCCGACGGAAGGGCGCGTCTATCTGGACCCGGATACCAGCATGTCGCCGAAATCGGCCGAGGCCGCGCTGCGCGCCGCCGGTGGCGCTTGTTCAGCGGTTGACGCCGTCCTCAGCGGCGCTGCGCGCAACGCCTTTTGCGCGGTGCGTCCGCCGGGCCATCATGCGGAATCGTCGCAGGCCATGGGGTTCTGCCTGTTCAACACGGTCGCCATCGCCGCCCGTCATGCCCAGCGTGCCGCGGGCATTGAGAAGGTCGCGGTGGTGGATTTCGACGTTCACCACGGCAACGGCACACAGCATTCGTTTCAGAGCGACCCCAACCTGTTCTACGCGTCGTCCCATCAATGGCCCGCCTATCCGGGCACGGGCAAGCTGCAGGATACGGGCGTGGCGGACAACATCTGCAATCTGCCGCTTAACCCGGGCGACGGCACGGATGCCTTCCGCAGGGGGTATCGCGACCGGATCCTGCCGGCGCTGCGCCAGTTCAACCCCGATCTTCTGATCATTTCCGCCGGATTCGATGCCCATGCGCGGGACCCGCTGGCATCGCTCATGCTGACGACCGAGGATTTTGTCTGGGTCACGGTCGAGCTTTTGCGGGTCGCCCGCGATTGTTGCGACAATCGGGTGGTGTCCTGTCTTGAAGGAGGGTATGACCTGAACGCCCTGGCGGAAAGCAGTGCGGGGCATGTGCGCGCCCTGATGACGCAGTAAACCCCTGAATTCCGCCGCCGCCGGGGCTTCGCACTTGCGGTATGGGGGGCGGGGGCCTACACTCCCGCGCCTTGTCGATAAGGTATTCCATGGCCAAGCAGAAAACCCCAGACACCGACGCCCAGACGGAGATTCCGGCGGATGTCCGCGCGTTGAGTTTCGAGGACGCGATGAGCGAGCTTGAAGACATCGTGCGTGGGCTGGAGCAGGGGGCCGGGTCCTTGGACCAGGCCATCGATTCCTATTCGCGGGGCGTCGCGTTGAAGACCCATTGCGAGGCCAAGCTCAAGGAAGCGCAACTGCGTGTCGATAAGATCGTCGTCGGTAGCGGCGGCACCCTGACGACCGAACCCGCCGACCAAGAATAGTCCCGGAAAAAGAAGTAAATGAAAGATTCCAATTCGGAGTTTCAGGCCGCACTGGGCGATAACGCCAAGCAAGTGACGGACATGCTTGATGCCTTGATGCCGCTGACGGACACGCCTGAGGCGCGCGTGGTCGAAGCCATGCGCTATGCCTCCCTGGCCGGCGGCAAGCGGGTTCGCCCGTTCCTGGTGACGCAGAGTGCTGCACTGTTTGCTGTCGATACGACCTCGGCCTTGCGCGTGGCGGCGGCGGTCGAAATGGTCCATTGCTATTCCCTGGTCCATGACGATCTGCCGGCCATGGACGACGACGACCTGCGCCGAGGCCAGCCGACCTGCCATATCAAGTTCGACGAGGCGACGGCGATTCTGGCCGGCGACGCCCTGCTGACCAAGGCGTTCGAGGTGCTGGCCGCACCTGAAACCCATTCCGATGCCCGGGTGCGCGCCGATCTGGTGCTGGCCCTGGCCAAGGCGGCCGGTGATCATGGCATGGTCGGCGGTCAGATGATGGATCTGTGGGCCGAGAACAACAAATTGGATGTGGCCCAGATTACCCGCCTGCAGCGTATGAAGACCGGCGACCTGATCGCCGTCTCGGCCGAAGCGGGGGCGATCCTGGGTAAGGCCTCGGAAGAGGCACGTACTGCCCTGCACGCTTATACCCACGACATCGGCTTGGCGTTCCAGATTGCCGATGACCTGTTGGACGTCGAAGGCGATGCGGCGCTGGTCGGCAAGGCGACCGGCAAGGATGCCGACGCCAACAAGGCGACTTTCGTATCCCTGCTGGGTATCGACAAGGCGCGTCAGCAGGCTGATATGCTCAGTGAGCAGGCGGCGGCACACCTTGAAATATTCGGCGAAAAAGCCGACCTTCTAAAGCAATTGGCGCGATTCATCGTCGAACGACGCACCTGATTCGACCGATACGGTAGAAGCAACAGAAACATGTGGTCCGGACCGTGCGTCCGGATATCAATTTGAGGGTCTGAAACTTGGAACAAGAAAGCCTCACCCCGATCCTGGACCGCGTCAGCGATCCCAAGGACATGCGGAATTTCTCGGTTGATGAACTGAAGCAATTGGTCCGCGAACTGCGTGACGATACGGTGCGCAGCGTGTCGATCACCGGTGGCCACCTGGGCGCGTCGCTGGGCGTGGTCGAATTGACCGCCGCCATCCATCATGTGTTCGATACACCGAACGACCGTCTGATCTGGGACGTCGGCCATCAGTGTTATCCGCACAAGATCCTGACCGGGCGCCGGGAACGCATGCATACCCTGCGCCAGGGCGGCGGGCTGTCGGGCTTCACCAAGCGCACGGAAAGCGACTACGACCCGTTCGGCGCGGCCCATAGCTCGACCTCGATCTCGGCCGGGCTTGGCATGGCCGTGGCGAGCAAGCTGGCCGGCGTGCCCAAGAACGTCATCGCCGTGATCGGCGACGGCGCCATGACCGCCGGCATGGCCTACGAAGCCATGAACAACGCCGGGTCCATGGACGCCAAGCTGATCGTTATCCTGAACGACAACGACATGTCGATCGCCCCGCCCGTGGGCGCCTTGTCGGCCTATCTGTCGCAATTGATTTCGTCGAAGCAGTTCCGCTCCGCCCGTCATTTCGCCAAGGAACTTGCCAAGAAGTTCCCGCGCTCCATCGAGCAGGCGGCGGCCAAGGTCGATGAATACGCCCGCGGCATGGTCACCGGCGGCACCCTGTTCGAGGAACTGGGTTTCTATTACGTCGGTCCCATCGACGGCCACAACCTGGACCATCTGCTGCCCGTGCTGAAGAACCTGCGCGACGATGCGGTGCCGGGTCCGGTTCTGCTGCATGTCGTCACGGAAAAGGGCCATGGCTACAAGCCGGCCGAGGAATCCGCCGACAAGTATCACGGTGTGTCCAAATTCGACGTCGTCACCGGCAAGCAGCACAAGGCCATCGCCAATGCGCCGAGCTATACCTCGGTGTTCGCCAAGGCCCTGATTGCGGAAGCCAAGGACGATGACAAGATCGTCGCCATCACCGCCGCCATGCCCGGCGGCACGGGCGTCGACAAGTTTTCCGAAAGCTTCCCGGACCGTTCCTTCGACGTCGGTATCGCGGAACAACACGGCGTGACCTTCGCCGCCGGCATGGCGACCGAAGGCTACAAGCCGTTCTGCGCGATTTATTCCACCTTCCTGCAGCGCGCTTACGATCAGGTTGTCCATGACGTGGCGATCCAATCATTGCCCGTGCGCTTCGCCATCGACCGGGCCGGCTATGTCGGCGCCGATGGCTCGACCCATTGCGGCGCTTTCGACCTGCCGTACCTTTGCACCCTGCCGGGGTTCATCGTGATGGCGCCCTCGGATGAGGCCGAACTGATGCACATGACGGCGACCGCCGCCGGCATCAATGACCGGCCGTCGGCGATCCGTTATCCGCGCGGAGAGGGCGTGGGCGTCGAACTGCCGGCCAAGGGCACGCCGCTCGAGATCGGCAAGGGCCGCATCCTGCGCGAAGGGTCGACCATCGCCCTTCTGTCCCTCGGTTCGCGCCTTCAGGAATGCCTGAAGGCGGCCGAAGACCTCGGTGCGCGGGGCCTGTCCGTGACCGTCGCCGACGCGCGGTTCGCCAAGCCGATTGACGAGGACTTGGTGCGTAAGCTGGCCACCGACCACGAAGTCCTGGTCACGGTCGAGGAAGGCTCCATCGGCGGCTTCTCCGCCCAGGTCCTGCAATTCATGGCCAACGACGGACTTTTGGAAAACGGCCTGAAGGTGCGCGCCGTGACCATGCCCGACGCGTTCATCGAACAGGACAAGCCGGAAATCCAGATCGCGCAGGCGGGCCTGGATGCCGCCGCTATCGTCGCCACGGTGATGTCGGCCCTCGGCCGCGCCGACGAGCTCACCGAACCCGCCCGCGCCTAAGCGCGCCGGGCCGGGCGTAACGCAGGCATTCCGGAACCGGAAAATAGAATCTTCTCATCGCCTCACCGCCTCTGTGGTTAATTGTTTTTTGAACCGCAGAGGCGGTGAGACAGTGAGGTTCGGTATTTCTTGAGCAAGTCAGCCAAAATCAGATTGGATCAATTGCTTGTCGACCGCGGCTTGGCCGATAGCCGGACCAAGGCCCAGGCCCTGATCATGGCGGGGCTCGTCTTCGGCACCGACCGCCGCCTGGACAAGCCGGGGGCGCAGATCGCCGAAGACACCGAGATCATGGTCAAGGGCAAGGACCACCCCTGGGTATCGCGGGGCGGGATGAAGCTGGCCAAGGGCTTGGACTTTTTCAGCATCGACCCGACGGGTTTGATCTGCCTCGACCTGGGGGCCTCCACCGGCGGCTTCACGGACGTGCTGCTGACCAACGGCGCGGCCAAGGTTTATGCCATCGATGTGGGGCAGGGGCAGCTGGATTGGAAACTGCGCACGGACGACCGTGTGGTCGTGCTGGAAAAAACCAACGCCCGGCATTTGACGGCGGACCAGGTGCCCGACCCCATTGATCTGATCGTCTGCGACGTCAGCTTCATCGGCCTGGAAAAGGTCCTGCCGCCGACCATGGCCCTGGCCAAGCCGGGGGCCCGTCTGGTCGCCCTCATCAAACCGCAGTTCCAGGCCGGCCCCGGCCAGGTCGGCAAGGGCGGCGTGGTCCGTGACCCGGCGGTCCACCAAGCCGTCTGCGACGAGGTTCAGGCCTTTGTCGCGAACGACTGCGGCTGGACGGTCCTGGGCATCACGCCAAGCCCGATCAAGGGGCCGGAAGGGAATATCGAGTTTCTGATCGGAGCGGTGAAGCCCTAGGCGAGGATCACCCCGTCTCGACCTCATACCCCGCCATGGCCCAGCCCTGGATGCCGCCCGCCAGGTTATAGGCGTCGTCGACCATGTCGTTCTGCAGAAGGTAGCTGCCGACCTGCAGGGAGCGCATGCCCATGGCGCACATGAAGACCAGGCGCTTGCCCTCCAGCCCGGCCAGCATTTCCATATCGAAGCCCGACATGGGGTTGTGCAGGGCGCCGGGCACGCGGGCCTGGGTCAGTTCATCGGCCTCGCGCACGTCAATGATGACGGCGCTGCCGTCGTCCAGCCATTGTTTGACCTGGCGCGCGTCGGTTTCGATCATCTGCTTCATATCGGTTTCCTGCTTTGTTTGTTGGGACGGGGTCGTGCCCGGTCGCGTCCCAGGACCATATGGTGTAATTTTCCCGTCTGCAAAATGGAATACGGGATTGAGCATCTGACCATGGCCATCTTCACCGACAAACGTGACCTCACCCTGACGGCGGCCGGCGCCGATGCCATCCAGGCCTTCGACCATGTCATGGACGGCTATCTGTCCATGGCGCCCGATACGGGCGACCGTCTGAAAGGGGTGTTTGCCGCCGATCCCGACATGGCCATGGCGCATTGCCTGAAGGCCTATTTCATGATGCTCATGGCCATGGGTGGCTTGATGCCGAAGGCGCAGCAGGCCGCCGCCAAGGCGAAGGAATTGGCCGCCCATGCCACGCCGCGGGAACGCATGCACGCCGAGGCCGCGGGCCTGTGGACGGCGCGGGACATGGAGGGCGCGGCCCGGGTCTGGGAAGAGATATTGCTCGACCATCCCCGCGACATCCTGGCGGCGCGTCTGGCCCATTTCGCCAATTTCTATTCGGGTGATGCCCGGCGGCTCCGCGATTCCGTGAATAGGATCATGCCGGCCTGGGACGCGGGCGTGCCCGGGTACTCATATCTCAAGGGCATGCAGGCCTTTGGTTTCGAGGAATCCGGCGACTACGCCCGGGCCCAGCCGGCGGCGGAGCAGGCCATTGAGCTTGAGCCCATGGACCCCTGGGCGACCCATGCCTACGCCCATGTCATGGAAATGCAGGACCGTCAGGACGACGGCCTCGCCTGGATCGAGAAACTCCGCCCGCACTGGACCCAGGCCAACAATTTCCAGAACCATATCTGGTGGCACGAGGCCCTGATGATGATGGATCAGGGACGGATGGACGATGTCATGGCGCAGTACGACGCCCATGTCGCGGCGCCTGAGTCGGAAGAATATCTCGATCTCTGTAACGCCGCTTCGCTGCTGCAGCGCTTGGAAATCATGGGCTTGGACGTGGGTGGCCGCTGGGCGCCTTTGGCGGCCAAGGCGCAGAACCGGACCGAGGAACACATCCTGACCTTCGTCGATCTGCACTACGCCTTGGCGCTGGCTGCCGCCGGCGACGGCAAGGTTCACGAGATGCGGGAATTCATGGCGGCCTATGAAGGGCCCGAGGACGACAGCAATCTGCCGATCATGAAGGCCCTGGGCGTGCCGATGGTCGACGCGCTGATCGCCTACCGGGAAGGGCGTTATGACGACGCCACGGTCTCCATGATACCCGTCCGCTATGAAATCTGGCAGATGGGCGGCAGCCATGCCCAGCGCGATCTGTTCGATCTGATCCTGATCGACGCGGCGCGCAAGGCGGACAACCGCGCCCTGACCCGGGCACTGCTGGCGGAACGCCGCGCCGCCATGCCGCAGGACGATTGGACGGAAAAGGCGTTTGCGGACGTTCGTGCAGCCTGAATTCGCAACTCTTTAATTTTAGCGAATAACTTATCTTGTTATCCTCGCATTCAAATACGGATCGGGATGGGGGAATCATGTTCAGGCTAGGTTTATTTGCGCTTCTGGCCGTGTCGTGCCTGATTGCGCGTCCCGTCGAACTGCAGGCGCAGCAGGGTGACCAGGCGCAGACCGCGCGGTTCACGGCGTTTCTTGGCTCAAGGCATTACAAACGCCTGTTGCTTCAGGTCATCGCAAAGAAGGATCTGGTTCTCGGTCGTGCCTGCACAACGGGTTCTTTCACGATTGGCATGGAGGCCAGTACCCTCAACACGGCGGTTGAAATGCCCGAAGGCGCAGATTGGCCAGCGAAAGGAACCTGGAGTCAAAAATTCAAGGTCACACGCTGCGATCTCACGACGATTGAAAACGTCATCGTCATTTCTCAGAACGGACAACAGCCGAAGGTAGGGTTGCTCATCCCCGGGGAAACGGTTGCATCGATGGACCTCATGCGTGACGCGATGCAAGGCGTCATCCCGGCCGCCTATGCGGAAGCGGGAAACCGGGGCAAAAAGAACTGCAAGAACATTCGGGTGATGGATTCCACGCTGCGTGACCGGGCCTTGATCGTGGCGGAATTGAAACAAGGCCGACGCGTTACCCAGTGGTTCGAGGATTGGCTCGTCAACGCTTGTGGAGAAGAGTTCACGGTCTACCTGCGGTTTCAATGGGACGACGGCAAGCAGGGGACGGTTTTCAACGTGCGCAACGCGCCATTTCAATGATGATGGGCCTGCCCGGTCGTCTTAGGCCCTCCGGACGGTCATTTAACGGGAAACGCATACAGTGATGATTTGGCTGATCCTCGGGCTCGTGCTGTGGAGTGCCGCCCATCTGTTCAAGCGCGTGGCTCCGCGTCAGCGCGAAGCCTTGGGCAATAAGGGGCGGGCGCTGGTCGCCCTGCTGGTGCTGCTCAGCCTGGGCCTGATGATCGTGGGTTACCGCGCGGCGGAAACGGACTTTCTCTACGCCCTGCCGACGTGGACTTGGCATGCCAACAACGCGCTTATGCTGGCGGCCTTGTTCCTGATGGACATCGGCCGGGTGAAGGGCGTCGTCCGCACCAAGATCCGCCATCCCATGCTTTGGGGCGTGACGCTCTGGGCCGCCGCCCATTTGCTGGTCAACGGCGACACGGCGGCGGTCGTGCTGTTCGGCGGGTTGGGTCTTTGGGCGCTGGTCGAGATGGCGGTCATCAACCGGGCCGAGGGGCCATGGACGCCGCCGGAGCGCGGCAGCTACGCCAAGGACGCCATGATGCTGGCGGCGGCGGCGGTCCTGTTCGCCGTGATCGCCGGTATTCACCATTGGCTCGGCTATTCGGTGGTCGCGGCCCTGAATTGAGCCACCGCCTTGCGGTCAGTCCAGATAAACCGGAGGCGCCTGCATGGCTTCTTCGAAGGTTTCGGGGAGCGCCGCTTTTTCGATATCGTCGGCTTTTTCGTCGTGGGGCGCGCAGACGGGTTCGTCAAACAACGTGCGGTACATGGCGCAGTCCCGGTCGGTGACGCCGGAAATGACATGGTCCGTCGGGCCCTTGCCCGTGGTCGCGTAGGAAATGCCGTCAAAGATCAATGAGACGACGGTCACCGGATTGATCACGGGCGCGCAGCCGGACAGAACCGCCGCGGCAAGTGCGGCGTGGACCATCTGGCGCGCCCAGCGGAAAGGGCGCGCGCGGCGCGGGACTTCGATCTGGTTGTTTAGGCGTTTCTGTTTCATCACGGCCGGACTGGTACCACGTCATTGCTGCAATACAGCAAGCACGATTGGTGCCAACAGCCATGCGTGAGGCGCGTAGGGTCACTCGGCCAGGTCGCGCATCACCGTGATCAGGTCCGCCTTGCCTTCGAAACCGATGCCGGGCAGGTCGGGCATGGTGATATGGCCGTCCTCGACCGTGACCGTGTCCGGGAACCCGCCGTAGGGCTGGAACAGGTCGGGATAGCTTTCGTTGCCGCCCAGGCCCAGGCCCGCGGCGATGTTGAGCGACATCTGATGGCCGCCGTGGGGCACGCAGCGCGATGGTGACCAACCGGCCTTGTCCAACTCATCGAGTGTGCGCAGGTATTCGACCAGACCGTAGGCGAGGGCGCAGTCGAACTGCAGCCAGTCGCGGTCGGGCCGCATGCCGCCATAGCGCAACAGGTTACGGGCGTCCTGATGGGAGAACAGGTTTTCCCCCGTCGCCATGGGGCCGGGATAGAACTCGGCGAGCGCCGCCTGCAGGGCGTAGTCCAAGGGATCGCCCGCTTCCTCGTACCAGAACAGGGGATAGTCGCGCAGCATCTTGGCGTAGGCGACCGCGGTTTCCAGGTCGAAGCGGCCGTTGGCATCGACGGCCAACTGCGCCTCGCCGTCGATCTCGGCCAGCACGGCCTCGATGCGGCGGCGGTCGTCATCGATGGGCGCCCCGCCGATTTTCATTTTGACCACGTTATAGCCCCGGTTCAGATATCCCCGCATTTCGGTGCGCAGGGCCGTGTCGTCCTTGCCAGGATAGTAGTAGCCGCCGGCGGCATAGACGAAGACCCGGGGATCGGCCTCGCGGCCTTTCATCTGGGCCAGCAGGCGGAACAGGGGCAGGCCCGCGATCTTGGCCGTGGCGTCCCACACCGCCATGTCGATGGTGCCGACCGCGACGGAGCGCTCGCCATGCCCGCCCGGCTTTTCGTTCTGCATCATGGCGGCCCAGATCTTGTGCGGGTCCAAATTGCCGCCGTCGTTGTCCAGCAGGCTTTTCGGATCGGCCTCCAGGATGCGGTCACGGAACCGTTCGCGGATCAGCCCGCCCTGGCCGTAGCGGCCGTTGGAATTGAAGCCGTAGCCGACGACCCGCCGTCCGTCGCGCTCCACATCCGTGACCACGGCGACCAGGCTCGTGGTCATCTTGGTGAAGTCGATATAGGCGTTGCGGATGGGCGACGAGATCGGCTTGGTGACCTCGCAGATATCGATGATGCGCATGGAGGTGTTCTCTTCGGCTGTAGCTGTTCGGGGAATGTTGCTAAGAGTGATACATAAAGCCCCGGCCGCGGGGCCAATGCCAAGAGTGAATTGAGTTATGCGCGAACCACATTGCCATGGAAATTGACTGGTTGAAGGATTTCCTGGCGCTTGAGGAGCATGGGACTTTCTCCCGTGCCGCCGATGCCCGCAACGTCTCACAGCCGGCGTTCAGCCGCCGCATCCGCGCGCTCGAGGACTGGATCGGTGCCCCCCTGTTCCGGCGCGGTGCCCAGGGGGCGGGGTTGACCCTGGCGGGGGCGCATTTCAAACCCCTGGCCGGGGATCTGTTGCGCGCTATTGGGCAGGCCCGCCGTGATACCTACGCCGTTGGTGAACGCGATACGGCCTCGCTCTCCATCGCCGCGACCCATGCCCTGTCCTTCACCTTCTTTCCGGGCTGGATTCGCGCCCATGCCGATTTCCAAGGCCTGGGCGCGGTCAACCTGCTGTCCGACAGCATGGACGCCTGCGAGCGGATCATGCTGGCGGGCGAGGTGCATTTCCTGCTCTGCCATTGCCATGACGGCATGCCGAACCGCCTCACTCCCGACCGGTTCGACAGCATGGTCGTCGGCGGCGATACCCTGGTTCCGCTGCGCGCGCCGGAGGGGGCGAAAGGACGCTTGCTCGGCTACGGTCCGGCCTCGGCGCTGGGGCGTATTCTTGATGCGATGGAACCGGTGAAGGCCGCGACGGCTGCCCTGGAAACGGCCTTTACCTCCCACCTGGCGGCGACCCTCCTGACCATGGCCCGGGAAGGGCACGGCGTCGCCTGGCTGCCCCATACCCTGGCGGCGGACGACCTGCATGCCGGGCGGTTGGTCCGCGCCGGGGGTGAGAACTTGGACGTGGCGATGGAGATCAGGCTGTTTCGCGCGCCTGATTGCCGCAACAAGACCGCTGACGATCTATGGGCGCGGCTACAAAAGCAGGAGACTGAGGCGGAGGATTAGGCTTACCCGCATTGTGCGCGATGGCGCAGCAAGTGGTCGGCCAGGACGCAGGCCATCATGGCCTCGCCGATGGGCACGGCGCGGATGCCGACGCAGGGGTCGTGGCGGCCCTTGGTGGAAATTTCCGTATCTTCGCCGGACTTGGTCACAGTCTTGCGCGGCGTCAGGATCGACGACGTCGGCTTGACGGCGAAGCGGCAGACCACGTCCTGGCCCGACGAAATGCCGCCCAGAATGCCGCCCGCGTTATTGGACAGGAATTCGACGTCGTTGCCATGGGCGCGGATTTCATCGGCGTTCTGCTCGCCGGTGATGCGCGCGGCCTCGAACCCGTTGCCGATTTCCACGCCCTTGACGGCGTTGATGCTCATCATGGCCGAGGCCAGATCCTGATCCAACTTGCCGTAGATGGGCGCCCCCAGCCCGGCCGGCACGCCCGAGGCCACGACCTCGATCACGCCGCCGACGGACGACCCGGCTTTACGGATGCCTTCCAGATAGGTCGCGAATTCCTCGGCCGCCTGGGCATCGGGGCAGAAGAACGGGTTGTTGTTCACTTCGGCCCAGTCCAGACGCGCGCGGTCGATCTCTTTCTCGCCCATGACGACCAGGCCGGCCTTGATGACGATCCCGGGGCCGAGAATCTTGCGCGCGACGGCGCCGGCGGCGACCCGCATGGCGGTCTCCCGCGCGGACGAGCGCCCGCCGCCCCGGTAATCGCGGATGCCGTACTTTTTCCAATAGGTGTAGTCGGCATGGCCCGGGCGGAACTTCTCGGAAATTTCCGAATAATCCTTGGACCGCTGGTCCATGTTCTCGATCAACAGGCCGATGGGCGTGCCCGTGGTCACGCCGTCGAACACGCCGGACAGGATTTTCACCTGATCGGGTTCCTGGCGCTGGGTGGTGTATTTGGATTGCCCCGGGCGGCGCTTGTCGAGATGGACCTGGATGTCGGCCTCGGTCAGGCTCAGCCCCGGCGGGCAGCCGTCGACCACGCAGCCGAGGGCTGGCCCGTGGCTTTCGCCGAAGGTCGTGAAACGGAACAGATGGCCGAAAGAATTGTGGGACATGGGGCCCCTTTTAGCACAAGCGCCTGATCAGACGACCGAAATATCCGGCGCGTCGACGGCCTTCATGCCGACGATGTTGTAGCCGCAGTCGACGTGATGGGTTTCCCCCGTGACCCCCGACGCCATGTCGGAAATCAGGTAAAGCCCGGCACCGCCGACGTCTTCCAGGGTCACGTTGCGGCGCAGCGGCGAATTGTATTCGTTCCACTTCAGGATATAGCGGAAATCGCCGATGCCCGAGGCGGCCAGGGTCTTCATCGGCCCGGCGGACAGGGAGTTCACGCGAATGCCTTCCTTGCCCAGATCCTCGGCCAGATAGCGCACGCTGGCTTCCAGCGCCGCCTTGGCAACGCCCATGACGTTGTAATGCGGCATCACGCGCTCGGCCCCGAAATAGGTGAGGGTGATCATCGAGCCGCCGTCGGTCATCAGCTTGCGTGCGCGCTGCGCCACGGCCGTGAACGAATAGCAGGAGATGTTCATGGTCTTCAGGAAGTTATCCAGGGTGGTGTCGATATACCCGCCCTTGAGTTCTTCCTTGTCCGAATAGGCGATGGCATGGATGACGAAATCCAGCTTGCCCCATTTCTCGGCGATGGCGTCGAACACGGCATCGACGGAGGCCATGTCGGTCACGTCGCAGGGCAGGACAAGGTCCGAGCCGACGCTGTCGGCGAGCGGCGCCACGCGCTTCAGAAGGGCGTCGCCCTGATAGGTGAAGGCCAATTCGGCGCCCTGGTCGTGGGCAGCCTTGGCAATGCCCCAGGCGATGGAACGGTCGTTGGCCACGCCCATGACCAGGCCCTTCTTACCGGACATCAACGGCGATGCAGAAGCCATCTGTCTCCTCGAGTTTTTTGTTAGGAACCGGTTCGTCACCAGCGGGTTGGCTTAGTGCGTCCGGGCGAATACTTGCAGTTTGCCCGAACTCCCATGCCATATAGTATGGGGCGGGGGACGTCAACGGGAGGTTCCCTTAGGAGGCGTCAAAGCCATGGATAACCGCGGTTTCGTGCGGCTTGCAAAGGCCCAATGGCGCATCTGGCGCAGCGTGCTGGTCATCGCCTTTCGGCGCTTCCAGGCCGACCAATGCCTGCGCATGGCGGCATCGCTCAGCTATACCTCGTTGCTGGCGGCCGTGCCGCTGACCGCCATCGCCTTCGCCATGCTGGCGGCCTTCCCGGTGTTTGAGGGCGTGCGCGAAAGCTTCCAGGACGTGCTGTTCGCCAATTTCCTGCCCGATGCGGCGGAATCCATGCGCGAACATTTCGACAAGTTCGTGCGCAACACGGCGACCTTGTCGGCGGTCGGGATCGTCGCCCTGGCCCTGACCGCGATCCTGCTGCTGGGCACCATCGAATCGGCGCTTAACACGATCTTTCGGGTCACCCGGCCGCGGCGGCTGGGCCCGCGTCTGCTTGTATTCTGGGCGATCATCACCCTGGGGCCGCTATTGCTGGGCGCCAGTTTCTCGCTGTCCGCTTATTTCTTCGCGGCGACGCAATGGATCGGGGTCGATCCCGCGGTGGGCACCCTGGGCGAGGCGGCAAAGATTCTGCCCACGGCCATCATGATGCTGCTGCTGACCATGTTCTACGTGACCATCCCGAACCGCCCCGTGGCCTTCATGGGGGCGATCACGGGGGCGATCGTCGCTGGGCTTCTGATCGCGCTATTGCGCAAGGGGTTCGGTTTCTACGTCACCAATTTCCCGACGTATCAGAATATCTACGGGGCGCTTTCGGCGGTGCCAATCTTCCTGATCTGGATGTATCTGTCCTGGGCCGTGGTGCTGCTGGGCGCGACATTGACCGCGACCATTTCCGAATGGCGGGAGGCCGGGGGGCGGCCGGTCCATCACGGCAAGTCCCCGGCGTCACGCCTGACCACGGCCATGGCGGTGCTGGCCTGTCTGTTCGCGAAAAATCGTGACGGTGGCGGGGCCAGCCGCCGGGAATTGATCCGCGCCGCCAGGGTGTCCCTGGCGGTGTTGGAGCCGCTGCTGGAAGACCTGCGCGGGCGGGGTTATGTGGAGCGCACGTCCCGCAATGCCTGGGTTCTGTCCCGCGACCTCCATGTGGCGACGCTCCACGAGCTATATCGGGATTTGGGACTGGGCATAAATGACGATGACGAAAGCCTGGGCGTGAGCGGCTGGCAGGGCATCTTGGCCCAGCAGCTTGACGGCCTGCGCCGCCGCAACATCGAAGCCATGAGGCTGCCCTTGGCCGAAATCCTGGCAACGGAGGATGATGGCGACGATAAGGGGGCCGCGTCCCTGAAAAGCGTTTCCCAGGGCTAGGACGCGCGGGCGCCGGTTTTCTTCGCCCATTTCTCGACGAAGGCGCGCAGTTCCGGATCGGGTTTTTTGGGCAGCATTACCTTCAACGTCACGAATTGGTCGCCGGGATCGCCGCCGTCGTCATCCTTAAGGCCCTTGCCCTTGAGGCGCAGAACCGTGCCCGTGTTGGCGTTTTCCGGCACGGTGACGCTGACTTCGCCGTCCAGGGTCGGGGCCTTGATCTTGCCGCCCAGGACCGCGTCCGCCAGATCAACGGGCACCTCGACATGGACGTCGCGGCCGTCGATGCGAAACCGTCCATCTGCTTCGACCTTGACGATGACCAGCGCGTCGCCGGGCTTGCCGCCGCCCAGGCCGGGCATGCCCTGTTCCTTCAGGCGCAGAACCTGCCCGTCGCGGGTGTCCTTGGGAATGGCGACCTTGAGGCGCTTGCCGTTAGTCATACTGATGAATTTGGTGCCGCCCTGCATGGCTTCGGCAGCGCTCAAGGTGAGGGAATAATTGACGTTGGCGCCATCGACCGTGACGGTTTTTTCCTGGCGTTTCTTTTGGCGGAAGGTTTCGAACGGATCCTTCTTCCACCGCCGGGTCTTGGCCCGGCCCTTAGCGTCGTAACCCGCCGTCCCTTGGCCGGTCAGGGGCTGGCCGGTCGCGTCGATTTCACCGTCGTCATAGCGTTTGCGCCGGTCGGCGTTGGACAGCACCTCGTAGGCGGCGGTCAGTTCCTTGAAATCGTCCTCGGCCCAGGGGTTGCCGGGATCCAAATCCGGATGGCGCTCACGCGCCGCCTTGCGGTAGGCGGATTTGATTTGGTCCGGCGTGGCATTCTTGGCCACACCCAAAATCTTATAGGCATCCTTCATGCCGCCCCCAGCCCCCGCTGCGTGACTTCACAGACGCGGAGATCAGTTGACGACGCGCCACGTTCCGTCGGGCTGCCGGCAGGCCGTGCCGGTCGCCTTTTCAGTCTTGCCGTCGACGACGATGGAGGTTTCGTATTCGCGGCAGTTGTGGCCCTCGGCGGTCTGATAGGTCTTGGTCGGGGTGAAGGTGCCGGCCACCTTGGAATCCGGGTTGTTCCAGGACGCGGTCTGGTTGGTTTTGTTGTATTCCAGGGCGTCTTGCGCCGTGCGCTGGGCATAGGCCTTATCGGCCTTGTCGAGGGACTTTCCGGTCTCGCCGCCAAACCAGGCACCGGCAAGCGCACCCACGGCAACCGCCGCCAATTGGCCCTTGCCGCCGCCGAACTGCGAGCCGGCCAAGGCACCCAGGCCGGCGCCCAGAAGGGTGCCGACGGTCTGCTTGTCGCCTGCCTTGTCGGTTCCGCAAGCGGTCAGCACCAAGGCCAAAACCGCAACCCCGGTGAATTTCACGATGTTCATTCCGATGACCTCTTCGAATGTGCGCCCGTCTGGTTTCCTGCGGCCGCAGTGTTACGGCGGCGGGAACTGCATTTTACATGCAATAGCCCTTAAAATCACATATCCGCCATCATGGACATTAACATGTCAAAGGATTATGGCAGACCTTTGACCATATTCGCCGACCGGAAACGAGACTCATGGACCCGCAGCCCCAGGATGACGCCCCGCCCCGCAAGCCCGCCACGGATGACCCTATCGAAAAGTTCCGAGGTTGGCTGAGCGAGGCCGAGGGCAAGGAAATCAGCAACCCGAACGCCATGGCGCTGGCCACGGCGACGGCGTCGGGACGACCCAGCGTGCGCATGGTTCTGTTGAAGGACGTCGATGACCAGGGCTTCGTGTTCTACACCAACCTGGAAAGCCGCAAAGGTGGGGAATTGGCGGAGAACCCCTTTGCTTCGCTGTGCTTTTACTGGAAGACCCTGGAACGTCAGGTCCGTGTTGAAGGGGCGATCCGGCCGGTCAGCCCGGCCGAGGCTGATGCCTATTACGAAAGCCGTCATCGCTCGTCGCGCATCGGCGCCTGGGCATCGCGTCAGTCGCGGCCCATGAAGACCCGGTTCGACCTGGAAAAGCGGGTTGCCGAGTTCACGGCCAAGTTCCATGTCGGCGCCATTCCCAGGCCGGATTTCTGGTCGGGCTTCCGCGTTGTTCCCGAACGCATCGAATTCTGGACGGAAGGTGCCTTCCGCCTGCATGAACGCATTGTCTATCACCGCCTCGGCACGGGCTGGGAGACGGAGCGCCTGTTCCCGTGAGTGACGCGACCGAGCCCCCGATCAGTGAACAGGCGACCGCCACCCAGGCGGCGACCGTGGCGGCGAATGGCGGCCTCGACAGCCGGGCGGCGAGACTCATGCGGGCCGCAACCTACGCTTCCGTTGGGGCTGCCCTGGTCCTGATTAGCGTCAAATTCGCTGCCTGGACGCTGACCGAGTCGGTCAGTCTGTTGTCGACACTGATCGATTCCATGCTTGATGCCTTGGCCTCGATCATCAACCTGATCGCGGTTCACCATGCGTTACAGCCGGCCGACCGCGAACACCGTTTCGGCCACGGCAAGGCCGAGCCGCTTGCCGGCCTGGCCCAGGCCGCGTTCATCTGCGGGTCGGGAGCGTTCCTTTTGCTTCAGGCGGGGGAACGTCTGATCCACCCCAAGGCCATCACCAATACGGATGTCGGCTATGCGGTGATGGTGTTCTCCATCGTCGTCACGGTCGCCTTGGTGCTGTTCCAGCGTTATGTG
Source organism: uncultured Rhodospirillaceae bacterium (assembly GCA_963972065.1). Taxonomy (GTDB): domain Bacteria; phylum Pseudomonadota; class Alphaproteobacteria; order Rhodospirillales; family Casp-alpha2; genus UBA1479. Next base: position 30,074 of record CAXAVJ010000015.1, on the reverse strand, counting down.
GTGCGGCGCTCGGGGTCGGTGGCGATCAGCGCCGACAGCCTGCATTACCAGACCGACGTGATGATCAACATCAGCGTCATTGCCTCGCTCTATATCGCATCGGAATTCGGCATCATCATTGCCGACCCCTTGTTCGCCGTGGCCATCGCCGGATACATCGTCATCGGCGCCTTGAAGATCGGCAAGCAGGCCCTTGATATTTTGATGGACAAGGAACTGGCCGATGAGGAGCGCGCCCGCATCCGCGAGATCGTGACCCGCCACGCCGATGTGCACGGCATGCACGACCTGCGCACACGGTCGTCGGGCGCCCAAGTATTCATTCAGATGCATGTGGAAATGGCGCCGGACATGACCTTGCTGGAGGCCCATGACGTGACCGATGCGGTGACGGCGGATCTGCTCGCGGTTTACCCCAACGCCGAAATCATTATTCATGAAGACCCGGAAGGCCTGGAGGAGGACCGGGCGGTCTTCAAATGAGCGCACCCGACGACAGCCAGCGGATGGTGATCGACTTCCTCGCCGATCCGGCGGCTTTCGGTCTGCCGCCGGGGACGGAGGTCGCGCGTCAGGAAACCCATGTGTCCCACATCTTTCTGGCCGGCGACCGGGCCTACAAGCTGAAGAAGCAGGTCCGCTTTCCCTATCTTGATTTCTCAACCCTTGAGGCGCGCCGCCGCGCTTGCGAAGTCGAGGTGACCATCAACCGGCGTACGGCACCCACGATCTACCTGGGCACAGTGGCGGTCACGGATGAAGGGGGCGGGCGTCTGGCCCTCGGCGGCGCGGGCGCTCCCGTCGACTGGCTGGTCGAGATGCGGCGGTTTCCCGACGGCGCCCTGTTCACCCACCTGGCCGACGCAGGGGCGCTCAACCGCCGCCTGATGGAAAGCCTGGCCGACGGTATTCAGGCCTTTCATGCCGCGGCGGAGATCGACCGGGAACATGGCGGGGCGTCCGGCATCCGCGCGATCATCGACAACAATGACGCCAGTTTCCGCGGCGCCCAGGGCGGCTTGTTCAATGCGGACGACATCGATGTCCTGACCGCCGGGTCCCGGCAATTACAGAACAGCTTGGCGGGCCTGCTGGACGCGCGGCGGGACGGCGGGCGGGTGCGCCATTGTCATGGCGACCTGCACCTGGCGAACATCTGCCTGTTCGAAGACGCGCCGACCCTGTTCGACGCCATCGAATTCAACGACGCCTTCGCGCGGATCGACGTTCTCTACGATCTCGCCTTTCTGCTCATGGACCTGGACCTGCGGGGGCACCGGCGTCTGGCGTCCTTCGTGCTCAACCGTTACCTCGATCGCGTTCCCTTGGACGGCGGCGATCTCGACGGTCTGGCCTTGATGCCGTTGTTCCTGTCCATGCGCGCCGCCGTGCGTGCCCATGTCGGGGCGTCCCAGGCGGCGGCTTTGGCGGATGCGGCCGAAAGCCGCCGCCGCGCCGGGCGCGCCCGGGAATACTTCTTTCGGGCATTGGAATACCTGGCCCCACCGCCGCCGGTGCTGATCGCCGTCGGCGGCCTGTCCGGCAGCGGAAAAAGCCGCCTGGCGCGGGAAATCGCACCCCATCTGGGGGCCGCACCCGGGGCCCGCGTGGTGCGCACGGACGCGCAGCGCAAACGCCTTGCAGGGATCGACCTGTTCGACCGACTGCCGCCGGAAAGCTATACGCCCGAAGCTTCGCGCCGTACCTATGACGCCTGTTTCGATGAGGCCGCCCGGGCCCTTGCCGCCGGCCAGTCCGTGGTGTTCGATGCGGTGTCGCTGAAGCCCCAGGAAAGGGACGGGATCGAGGCCTTGGCCGGGCGGCACAAGGCGCCGTTCCTCGGTCTATGGGCGGATGCTCCGCTGGCCGTGCGGCTGGAGCGGGTCGGCAGCCGCCGCGACAACGTGTCCGACGCGAGGGCTGAGGTCGCCCGCCGCCAGGAAGAGACGGACCTGGGCGACATGACCTGGACCGTCATCGACAGTTCAGGGACGCGTAAAAACACGGTCGCGGGGGCGCTGGCGAAGATCCGCGATCGGGGACTGGCCTGACGGTTGGCTGCCCGCGAGGGGTCGTGGCGACCCGCCTGTCATGTTAGGTTGATGGGCGAAGATAACGATTCCGGGCAGGCCCCATGTCCCAGGTGCACCGCCGTATCCTGACCGCCGCGTTGGGCCGGCTGGAAAAAGAACAGGCCGTTTATTTCGCGGATATCGCGGAAAAGCTGGGTGAAGACCTGCGCACGGAACGTATGCCCAACCTGGTTTATCTGGTGCTGGCCGATACGGTGCCGTTCATGCCGACCTATCTGGCCAAAAAGGAATTCATCAACCGGCTGTTACGCTTCGTCGACCGCAACCACCGGCGTCTGGCGCGCATCATCTATGATCCGTCGTTCTTGAAGGACAAAACCCTTTTGACTCCGGTCACCGGTGATTTCGTGGCTGAGGTCGTGGCCGCGACCTTGATGCATCACGAAGAGGGTGAAATCGATGCCGGTGAGCAGATCGTCCACCGCCTGGTCTTCGACGAAAGTGGTGGAACCCTGAATTTCCCCTACGCCGAAGATGAGGATGAGGACGACTAGAACAGCTCTCCCTGCGCCCGCCGGGGTGCCTCTTCTTCTTCGAACACGAGCGTCCCGTCGAAAGCGTGCAGGGCCGCGCGGGCATTGGCGAAGGATTGCGCGCCGTCCATCCAGGCGGCGGCGCCCCGGGTATCCAAGATCACCGGCATGCGGTCATGAATATGTGCGATGGCCGGGGCCGGGGCACAGGTCACGATGGTAAAGGCGTCGCCGTCGGTCAGGCCGGCAAAGGCGGCGGGTCTTGCGTCCGCCGGGGCGATGCGGTTCTTGCGCTTGCTGCCGTCGTCGGCCTTGCGCCATTCCAGATAGGCGGTCATCGGCACCAGGCAGCGTTGCTCCAGAAGCGGGCGGAAGGTCGGTTTTTCCGCGAGCGTTTCCGCCCGGGCGTTGATCAGCGGCTTTTTGTCCCAGGTGACGGTAAGGCCCCAGCGCATCAGGCGCGGCCCGGTTCCGTCGATGATCAAGGCCTGGTCCGTCGGCCGCATGTCGTCCGTGTTGGGCACGGGCGGCGGGGCGTCCAGATCGAACTGATCCATGATCACCTGGGGGCTGGCCGACATTTGGTAACGGGCGCACATGGCGGCAGTATAGGACAGGGCAAACGGGCCCTGGAATAGCCAGCATGTTTGCCGTAACGTCCTGCCCATGACAGGGAGCGGAGACATACAGCCCACGGCGGCAGCCGATCAGCGCGTGCGCACGGTGGTCATCACCGGGGCCAGCCGCGGCATCGGTCATGCCACGGCGCGGTTTTTTCTGGCGCGTGGCTGGCACATCATCACCTGTTCGCGCGAAGACACGCCGGAAGAGTGCAAGCGTGATCCGCAATGGACCTGCCACATCCCGACGGACCTGTCCGATGTGGCAAGCCTGGAAAACTTCATCAAGGAAGCCAACGCGGCCCTGCCCGAAGGGCGGCTGGAGGCGCTGGTCAACAACGCCGGGATGTCGCCCAAGACACCGTTCAAGGAACGACTCGGCTGCCTGAATGGGGATCTGAACGCCTGGCAGGAAGTCTTCGATCTTAATTTTCTGGCGCCGCTGCGCCTGTCGCGGGGCTTCGCCTCGGCCCTGCACAAGGGCGACGGCGCCATCGTCAACGTGACTTCCATCGCCGGCCACATGATCCACCCCTTCGCCGGTTCGGCCTATTCGATTTCCAAGGCGGCCTTGTCGGCGCTGACGCGGGAAATGGCCAACGAGTTCGCGGCCCTCGGCGTGCGGGTCAACGCGGTGGCGCCGGGTGAGATCGAGACGGAGATGATCCAGCCTGAATACGAAGCTCTAATTCCGCGCATTCCCTTGGACAAGATGGGATCGCCCACGGACGTGGCCGGGGCCATTCATTACCTGTGTTCCGACGATGCGCGCTACGTCACGGGCACCGAGATCTGGGTCACCGGCGGCCAGCACATGGTCTGAGCGGCCCGTCTTCTGACCAACCCATCGCCGTTCACGAAATCGTCGCTTGCGCCGGATGGGGAAGGGGGATGACACTTCCCGCTCATCATTCCTTGCAGTGGGGGACGTCATGCGGACATTCGGGCGACTGGTTCTGGTTTGTGTTCTGATTCTCGGGTTTCAGGGTGCCGCCCTGGCGGACAAGAGCAAGGTGTCGCTCGGCACGGCGACCAAGGGTGGCGGGTTTGAGGTGTTCGGTGGTGCCGCTGCCCAAGTCATCAACGAAACCGATGCGACCCTGAACGTCACGCCCGTCGGGACCAAAGGCAGCCGCGAGAACATTCCCCTTCTGGAAGCGGGAAAGCTCGACACTGCCTTGGTCGCCAGCCTGCCTGCCTATGAGGCCTTCAACGGCGTCGGCCGGGAGCCTACGGACCTGAAGATCATCACCGCCATCTATTCCACCTTCGGCATGTTTGCCGTGCGTGGCGACAGCACGGCCAAATCGTTCCGCGACCTGGTCGGCAAGCCGGTCGCCTGGGGCACCAAGTCGTCGGGGCTGACACTTCTGGGCAAGTACGTGTCCGAGGCCCTGGAACTGGATCGGGACAAGGATTTCCAGGCCCAATTCCTGGCCAAGGCCGGCGACGGCGCGCCGATGCTGCTGGACGGCCGGATCGATGGTTTCTGGGGTGGCGGGGTCGGCTGGCCCGGCTTCGTCAAAGTCATGAAGGGGAGCGGGCGTTTCGTCGGCCTGAGCACCGCCGACGTCGCCCTGGTCAATGCCAAGTATCCGTTCCTCAAGCCTTTCACCCTGCCTGCCGGGTCCTACGATGGGCAGAAGGAGGCCGTGACCTCCGTGGCGTCGTTCAGTTTCCTGCTGGCCCGTGCCGACCTGCCCGACGATGTCGCCTACCGTCTGGCCAAGGCCCTGCACCAGGGGCATGGCGTGTTGGCGGGGCGGCTTAAGCAGGCGGGGGAGACGACGCCGGAAAATACGATCCTAGCGGCGCCGACGCCGGGGCATATCCATCCGGGCGTCCGAAAATACTTGGAGGAGATCGGGCTGCGGTGACCGGGCGCGGGTTTAGGCTTTTGGGACAATTGATTAGCGCGTTTTCCCGGGGTTTCCTTTAACCCTGCCTTAACCACGATTCCACTATTCTTCAGGCAGACCCAAAGGCATTTCGCCCCCGCTGGGCGGGGGTGTATCATGCCTTTTGCGCGTTTTGCCCGTGAAGGAGGGCGCAAACCATGGCGAAGCAGGTATCGCAGCAAGGCAATTCGAAACAGGCTGCGGCCCCGAAACCCGGGGAGGTTCCCGCCGGCGGCAAGGCGGCTCAGGCCCGTGCGGCCTTGCCTGCGGTCGATGACCTGCTGGCGCCGGACGACTGGCGCGCGCCGTTCTATCTGCGCTGGAAGCTGCATCTGCTGCTGGGCGGCGTGCTGACCGTATTGTGGTTCGCCCTGGTCCTGGATTTCATCGAAAAATCCCTGGGTCTCGGCAATCTGACCGAGCTGCTGCCCCACGAGGTCGGTGGCTTGGCCGCTGGCGCCTTCACGCCGGTCGCCTTCCTGTGGATGCTGATCGCCTTTTTCGAGCGCGGCCGCCAGCTGCGTCAGGAAACGGCCATCCTGCGCAGTCATTTGAAACAACTGATTTATCCGTCGGACCGGGCCGACAGCCGGATGCAGGAAATCACGGCTTCCCTGCGCAACCAGACGAAGGAACTGCTGTCCGCCTCGGAAGAGGCGGCGCGCCGCGGCCAAGCCATGGGCGACCTGATCCGCGAGCGGACCCGCGACTTGGCCCAGGTGTCCGAGGACGCGGACCTGCGCGCCCATGCCGTCGCCGATGCCTTGAAGCGGCAGACGGCGGACCTGAGCTCGGCCTCGGAACGGGCCGCCGAGCGGGCCCGCGATGCCGGCGAAACCTTGTTCGAACAGGCCCATGGCCTGACCGTCACGACGGACCGTGCCTCGGCCCGCGCCGAGGATATGATCCAGACCCTGAAGCGCCGGGCCGAGGAACTGGACGGTGTCGCTCAGGACGCGTCGGATCGTACCATGAAGGCGGCCGAGGCGTTCGATCGCCGCACGGAGCGCCTGGACACGGTATCGCGCGAGGCCCTGGCCCGCGGCGTTCAAGCCGACAGCCTGCTGGAGCGCCGCATCGGGGAGATTACGGATGTCGCCGGCAAGGCCAACGCAGCGGTTACCGACGCGGCGGGAACGCTAGACCATAGTGCCCAGGATCTGTCGAACCGCGCGGATCGGGCCAAGGACGCGGCGACGGAACTGGAGTTGGGACTGGGCCGTCAGGCTGACGTACTTGATGCCTTGGGTACGCGTGTTTCCGACCGGATTTCAGTGATTTCATCGGCGTTGCGCGACAACGCGGGTGCGCTGGCGACCGTAACCGAACAGGCCGTGGTCCAGGCAACAGATGCCGGCACGCGCCTGAGCAGCCAAGCCACCGCCATCGCCGAAACCGTTGACCGCGCAGTCGGCCGCTTGACCCAATCGGGCGACGGACTGTCGACGCAGGTAGACAACCTGCACGGACAGGCTCAGCGTGTCGCCGAACAGGCCGACGCCGCCGCGGGCAATCTGCAGCGGGCGACCAACGAGCTGGGGGAAAGCGCCGAACGCACCATCACGCGTGCCGAGCAGGCCGGTGGAGAATTGCGTGGTCGGTCCGAGGATCTGCGCGGCGTCGCCGATCAGGCGGTCGAGCGGCTGACGGAATTCGGCCGCGAAATGGCCCAGCGCCGCAACGAACTGGCCCAGGCTGCGGATGCCGCCGCCAACCGGCTGGCCGCCGTGGGCACCGATCTGATGCGACGCCAGGGCGATCTTTCCAACGCCGCCGATACGGCGGACGGCCGGGTCACAAGCCTGATCGAGGGCCTGCGCGAAACCGAAACCAGCCTTGCTCGCACCGTCGACAAGGGGTCTGCCGATGTCGCGTCGGTCACACGCGCCTTACTGCACAGCGCGGACCGGGTTCAGGCATCGACCCAACGCGCCGAAACCACCGCTCAGGCCTTGCAGGAAACCCTGTTGGGCCTGACGGACGCCAGCACTCAGGCCGTCGAACGGCTGGGCCAATTGGGCGGCCAGATGAACAGCCAGTCGACCTTGATCGGCGATGCGTCGGGTCAAGCCATCACTAACCTGGAAAAGGTGTCGGCTCTGCTGCGCTTCCATTCCGACCGCCTGCGCGAGATTTCCCAGCGTGCGGTCGAACAAGTCGGCAATGCCGGGGGCGCCGTCGAAGGGGCCGGCGACCAGATCAATGCGACGGTCACCGAGACGGCGAGCCAGCTGCACGAATTGGATGCGGCCATGCGCGGGCGTCTCGAACAGATCGTCGCCGCTTCGACGCAGACCACCGCCGCGATCGGCGCGACGCTGGATGCGGTCAAGCGCGGCACCACGGGGTTGCAGGTGTCCGGGGCCGAGGCCGTGGGTGAAATGACCAAGGCCGGTGCCGCGCTGAACGGTCAGTCGCGGGCGATCCGTGAAGTGACGGATCACGCGGCGAACCTGCTGTCCATGGTCACGGAAATTCTGTTCCGCCAGGGCGAGGCCGTGTCCGAAACGTCGGACGCCGCAAACCGCAAGATGAATGCCCTGCGCGACGCAATGGAACTGCGCACGGTGGAACTGGAGCGGGTCAGCACCCTGACGGATGAACGCATCGCCAGTGCCCGGCGCTTCCTGAAGGATGCGGCGGGCGAATTGGACGAGGCAACGGCGCGGGCGTCGGACCGGGTGACGGAAGCGTCCGACTCCCTCACGGCGGGCAGTGTAAAGGTCGAAGAAGTGGTCGACCATGCGGTGTCGCGCCTGGGCACCATCGGCGATGTCGTCAAGGAAGTGGTGCAGGAAGCAGTCACCGATTCCGATCGCACGACGGCACGTCTGGCCGGCATCCGCAATGGGCTGACGCAATATCGGGGCGAGTTGGAACAGGCCGTCACGGATGCCCGCGAACGCCTAACCAGTTTGTCGACCGTCATGCGCACCTCGGCCGCCGACGTGACCAAGGCGTCGGAAAACGCCGGCACGGACCTGCATGGATTTTCGGAACGTCTGCAGGAGCAGGCGGTCAACGTCACGCGCATGGCCAACGATGCGGCGGCGCGTCTGTTGCGTGTGGGCGAAGGGCTGCAAAGCCGCGCCAACGAGGTCGCCCAAACCGTTGACAAGTCATCCAACATGGTGACCCTGATTTCTGATTCCCTGCATTCGTCGTCACAGCAACTGACGGGCGTGGTTGAACGGGCGTCCGGTCAGGTCGAGGCCATCGGCACGATGCTGCGCCAACGCACGGTGGAACTGGAAGGCATGTCGGATAGTACTCTGGCCGGCCTCAAGAACCTGGGCCGTGAGTTCCGGGCGCGCCTGGATGAACTGGAGAACGTGTCGCGTGACCTGACGTCGCGGGTCGACGAGGCGTCCCACTCCCTCGACACCCGGGCCGAACAGCTTGACCGCGTGTCGGAGCGCGCCGTGCAGCGCCTGGATCAGGCCGGCGAGGCGGTGGCCCGGACCTCGGCCGAGGCCGACGGCCTGTGGCGAGAAAGCAGCGAAAAGATCACCCGCCTGTCGGAAAGCCTGCGCGCCCACACGGACGAAGCCGGCGGCCTTGCCGACAAGGTTCTGACCAAGATGGACGGTGCGGCCGAGACACTGCGCCGCCAGATGGACCACCTGTCCTCCAATTACCGGCAGGCTGAACAGAGTATTTCCGCCCTGGGTCAATCGATCAGTGAACGAGGGCGTCAGCTTGGCAAGGCGTCGGATGAAGCCATCTCCAAGGTCGGGCTGTGGGATTCGGCGTTGCGCAATCAGGCGGAGAACATCAACCGTTCGCTCGGTGAATTTGGCCGCCGGGCCCAGGAAACCAGCACCAATCTTGAAGCCCAGTCACGCCAGCTTCACTTTGCCGCCGACGAGGCGCGCTCAATCCTGGATACTCTTACCAAGCGCAAGGAAGACGTGCAGACATCCGACTTCCTGCAACAGATGGGCTTTGTCACTGAACGCCTGCAATCGGTGGCGGTCGACCTCAACCGATCACTGGAAGTCCCGATCAGCGAAGACGAATGGCGTCGCTTCAATCAGGGCGAAAAGGGTGTCTTCATCCGCAAGATGCTGGGCTTCCGGGAAAAGGCGAAGCTCGACGCCATCGCCAAGCTGCACCGCGAGAACCCGGAATTCCGGGACTATGCCGGCCGCTATATCAGCGAGTTCGAGCGGGTGCTGCGTGAGGCCGCAAAACGCGATCCGGACAACATCCTGCGCACGACCTTCCTGTCGTCGGATGTCGGCAAGGTCTACATGATCCTGGCCCGCGCCCTCGGCAGAAATATCTGATTTTAAAAGAGGCCCAGGACAGGGGCTCAATCCCCGCTGTCCGCTTCATCGTCTTCGGTGCGGCCCGGGCTAAACCAATCCAGGTCCGGGGCCAGGCCGGCGACCTTGCCGATCACCAATAGCGTGGCGCCCACGAGTTGCGCACGTTCAACCGCACCGGCGAGGTCCTTGAGCGCGGCATGAACCGTGCGCTGTTGCGGGCGCGTGCCCTGGTTGATGGCGGCGGCGGGAGTGTCCGGCGCCAGACCATGGCCGATCAATTGTTCGCAGATCACCGCCAAGTTGGTCAGGCCCATGTAGACGACCAAGGTGGTTTCCGGGTCGGCCAAGCCGTCCCAATCCAGTTCCAGCGACCCTTCGGTCGCCAAATGGCCGGTGATGAAGCGCACGCTATGGGCAAGGCCCCGGTGGGTCAGGGGAATTCCCGCGTAGGCGGCACAGGCGGCGGACGAGGTGATTCCCGGCACGATTTCGAAGGGGATGTTTTCCCGCGTCAGATGCAGCGCTTCCTCGCCGCCGCGCCCGAACACGAAGGGATCGCCGCCTTTGAGCCGGACGACCCGGCGGCCGGACCGCGCGAGTTTGACCAGAAGGGTGTTGATGTCGTCCTGTGGCATGTGATGGTTGCGGGCCTGCTTGCCGGCGAAGATGCGGCTGGCGCCGGCGGGAATCAGGTCGAGAATTTCGTCCGACACTAACTTGTCATAGACCACCACGTCGGCCCCCATGATGCGGCGCAGACCCTTGACCGTCAGCAGGTCAGGGTCGCCCGGACCGGCGCCGACAATGGCGACGGGGGTAACGGCGGGGGGAGATTTTCTGTTCATGCGGTTGGCTTCGTCGGGCGATTGCGATATGACGCGAGGGCGTGCGGGCCTGTGCGGCGGCGTCTGCGCCACACCATTGTGCAAAACCCCCGCTGAATCAATGACGCCGGATATCTTTTCGGTGTCTTCCCGCTGTAAGAATGTAACCGGAAACGTGGAAATCCCCCATGAACACCGCCACGGATACCCGCGAAGCGAACGATTCCCGGCCCGGCGCCTTTGATCCCGTCGCCACTTGGCTGCTGGTGATCTGCGCCATGGTCTTCGCCATGATCGTTCTTGGCGGGGTGACGCGCCTGACCCAATCGGGTCTGTCCATGGTTGACTGGCATCCGGTTACGGGCTGGCTGCCGCCCCTGACCGAGGCTGCTTGGCAGGCAGCCTTCGACGCCTATCGGCAAAGCCCGGAATACCGGCATGTCAACGCGGGCATGAGCCTCAGCGGGTTTCAGGAAATCTTCTGGCTGGAATATCTGCACCGCCTGTTCGGGCGCATCATCGGGGTCGTGTTCTTCCTGCCCTTCGTCTGGTTTCTGGCCAAAGGGCGGCTGAACGGCCCGGTCCGAAGCAAATGCGTCATTCTGTTCGTGCTCGGCGGGCTGCAGGGGGTGCTGGGCTGGTACATGGTGAAAAGCGGGCTGGTGGACGAGCCGTCGGTCAGCCAATACCGTCTGGCCGCCCATCTGTCCCTGGCGCTGGCGATCTATCTGTTCGCCCTGTGGACCGCGCTGGACATCATACAGCCGCGCTATGCGGTGGTGCCCCGGGATCGGGCACGATTTGCCGCCTGGGCTGCGGGAGTGCTGGGCTTCATCTTCCTGACCGTGTTTTCCGGCGCCCTGGTCGCCGGGCTGGACGCGGGGTTGATGTACAACACGTTCCCCCTGATGGAAGGCCGCCTGTTGCCGGCCGACGCCTTTCATCTGCGTCCGGTCTATCTGAATTTCTTCGAGGACCGGGCAACGGTGCAGTTCGATCACCGGGTTCTGGCCGTCACGACTGTCTGCTTCGTGTTGGCTTTCTGGTTGGGCGTGCGCCGGTCCGACGCCCCCCGGGGGCTCAGGCAAGGGGCCGGTCTTATGGTTATGGTCGTATTCATCCAGGCAGGGATTGGCATCGCGACCCTGCTGACGGCGGTACCGGTCGTTCTTGGCGCCCTGCATCAGGCCGGGGCCGTGGTGCTGCTGACTGCGGCGCTATGGTGCCTGCATCAGGCTCGGCGTTGATAGATTTGGGTTCCCTAACGCCACGAATCCCGGCAAACTGCGCCCAGATATCAGCCCACATCAAAACGGGATCAAAAATCGGCCCAGAGACGGGGGAAGACTAGGTTATGACTGACAAATTTCGCCTGATTACCCGAAGCGACTTCGATGGATTGGTCTGCGCCGTCCTTCTGAAGGAACTTGATATGATCGACGATATCAAGTTCGTCCATCCGAAGGACATGCAAGACGGCACCATCCTGGTGTCGGAGCGCGACATCTCCACGAACCTGCCTTACGTTCCCGGGATTCATCTGGCGTTCGACCATCACCTCAGCGAAACCCTGCGCATGGAGGACAAGCCGGAAAATCACATCATTAATCCGGATGCCCCCTCCGCCGCCCGCGTCGTCTATGAGTATTACGGCGGCAAGGCAGCGTTCCCCAACGTGGCCGACGATATGATGGCGGCCGTCGACAAGGGCGACGCGGCACAGTTCAACAAGGACGAGGTCCTCAACCCCCAGGGCTGGGACCTCATGAACTTCCTGATGGACGCACGCACGGGGCTGGGCCGCTTCCGTGAGTTCCGGGTTTCCAACTATCAGTTGATGATGGACCTGATCGACTATTGCCGGGGCCATTCGATCGCACAGATTCTGGACTTGGCGGACGTCAAGGAACGGGTGGAACTTTACAACGAGCACCGGGAAAAGCAGATCGATCAGATCAAGCGGTGTTCCACGGTGCACGGCAATCTGGTGGTGCTTGACCTGCGGGAAGAAGACACCATCTTTGCCGGTAACCGGTTCATGATCTATGCGCTGTATCCGGACACCAACATCTCGATCCATGTCTTGTGGGGCATGCAGAAGATGAACACCGTGTTCGCGACCGGCAAATCGATTCTCAACCGTACGTCGAATACGAACGTGGGTGAACTGATGCTTAAATACGGTGGCGGTGGGCACCTGAACGCGGGGACCTGCCAGGTTGAAAATGAGGATGCCGAACGGATTCTGGGGGAATTGATCGAACAGATTACCGCGGACGGATAATGGATCGGCCGGGCGAAACCAAACCGCAGGACCCAAGACCGAAGAGAGCGCTCCGCGCGTCCCTGGCATGGGCGGGGGCGGCGGTTCTTGGTTTTGGGGTGGCGGTAGGGATCGCCGGTTGTACGGCCCAGCAGTCGAGCGTCGCCCGCGTGATGGAGGCGCTTGGCGTCGACCGTCTTGCCCTCAGCGACGAAACCCGACAACAGCTTGACCGCTTCAACGCGGTCTATGACCGCTACGTCAGCACCGGCGACGCCGAGGAACGCCTGGATTATTTCCGCTTCGCCTTTCGCCGCGTGCGGGCATCTTATGTGCGCGATCTCAATGACGCGGAACTGATCGACGCCGCCATCAAGGGGGTTGAGAAGGACAAGCCGGAACGGGCCAGTCTGGCGCCCCGGGAACTGGTCGAGAAGGCGCTGGACGGAATGTTGCAGTCCCTCGATCCGCATTCCGACTACATGAATGCCCGCGAGTTCGAGGAAACCTACATCACGACACGCGGCGAATTCGGCGGCCTGGGTATCGAGGTGACGATGGAGGAGGGGCTGGTCAAGGTCGTTTCCCCGATCGAAGACACCCCGGCCGAACGCGCGGGCCTGCAATCTGGCGACCGCATCACCGCCGTTGACGGCGATCCGGTCCTGGGCAAGAGCCTGAGCCAGGCCGTGGCCAAGATGCGCGGCGATCCGGGGACCGAGATCTTGCTGCGCATCCGCCGGGGCAGTCAGCCCGAATTCGACGTTACCGTGGTGCGCGCGGTGATCAAGGTGCGTGCCGTGCGGTGGCGGGTCGACGGCGATATCGGTTATGTCCGGGTCACCCGGTTCTCGGAAAAGGTCGAAAGCGGCATCGCCAAGGCCATGGCGGAACTGCGGACCCAGCCCGATGCCCAGATTCGGGGTGTGGTTCTGGACCTGCGCTCGAACCCGGGCGGTCTGCTGGATCAATCGTTGATCCTCGCCGACAGCTTCCTGGATAAAGGCGGGATCGTTTCCGTACGCGGTCGCACGGACGATAATCAGCGCAATTACGATGCCCGGCCCGGCGATCTTGCCCGCAACCTGCCGATCGTGGTGCTGATCAACGGCGGCTCGGCCTCGGCCTCGGAAATCGTCGCCAGTGCTCTGCAATTCCACGGCCGGGCGACGGTTATGGGGACACGGTCGTTCGGCAAGGGGTCGGTGCAGACCATCATGCCGCTGCCGGTGGAAGGGGCGCTGCGCTTGACCACGGCGCTCTACTATTCGCCGTCCGGTCACACCATCCAGGCCGAAGGTGTGCACCCTGACATCGTCATCCAGCCGGAAGCCCAAGATCCGTCGCAACGGGAGAAAGACCTGCCGGGGGCGCTTCCCGGCGAGGACCAGGACGCCGCCGACGGCAAGCCGCGCATTCCGGAAAAAAGCTGCCCCGAAGAAGGCGAGCGCAAGGACCGGGTGTTGGGTTGTGCCTATTCGTTCCTCAAGGCCGGATCGACGGAAAGCTTCCTCGCGGAAATGGCTGCGCGCGGCAAACGCGCCAGCTAACTGCCGCCTTTACGCCTCGAAGGCCGCCAGCGCGTAGTCGACCAGACGCTCGACGCAGGCATCGACCTCCAGAATGGCCGTGTCGATCACCAGTTCGGGGGCATGGGGTGCTTCATAGGGGGCGGAAACTCCCGTGAATTCCGGAATCTCGCCGGTCCGGGCTTTTTTGTAGAGCCCCTTGGGGTCGCGCTGCTCGCAAACCTCCAGATTCGCCGCCACATGGATTTCGTGGAACAGGTCGCCGGCGCGGGCCCGCACGCCGTCGCGGTCCGCCCGGTAGGGGGAAATGAAGGCAGTGACGACGATAAACCCGGCGTGGGCCAGAATCTGCGCCAGCTCGCCGACGCGGCGGATGTTTTCCTGCCGGTCATCGGGCGAGAATCCCAGGTCGGCGCAAAGCCCGTGGCGGACATTGTCGCCGTCCAACACGAAGACCTGCTTGCCGCGCCGGAACAGAGCTTCTTCCAGCCGCACAGCCAACGTCGACTTGCCTGATCCGGACAGGCCCGTGAACCACAGGATGCCGCTTTTGTGGCCGTTGGCGGACCAGCGTTCGGCCATATCGATGCGGTGCTCGACACGCATGATGTTGTCCGACTTGGGCGACTTTTGGCGGTTGTCGGCGACGAAACCGTCAAGGTCGATCAGGCCGCAGCCGACGATGCGATGATCCGCGACCAGGACGAACCGCCCGGTCTGCGGGGCCTCGCCGTGGGCGTCCGCGGCCATGTGTCCGCGGGAACGAAACACGACGTCGGCGATCTGATTGCGGCTGACCGTCGCCGACGTGGATTTCGACAAGTCCCCGGCATTGAGGACATGTTCGATGGTCTCGGCGATGCACAGGTATTCGCCCGCGTTCAACTTCATCTTGTAGCGGGTGCCGGGCGTCAGGGGTTCTGCCCCGAACCACACGATACGGCCGCGCAGCGCGTTGATCAGATGCGGGGGCGTTTCCGGATGGGCGCCGATCGCGCCGCGTTCGATGAACGACTGCTGGTCCAGAGTGATGCCGACCGATTGCCCGGTTCCGGCCCGCGTGGGGCGGTCCGCCGGATTGTCCGGGCTGGGCCAGGTCTCGATGCTTTTGACCCGGCCGCGGCGGTTGCCGGGCGAGAATTGGATTTCGTCGCCCACGGCCAGGCTGCCGGACAGGATGCGCCCGGCTAGGATGCGCCGTTCATCGAACTTGTACACGCCCTGCACGATGAAGCGCAGGGGCGCGGCGGCCGCGTCGGCCTCGGCGGCGCCGGGCACCAGGGCGTCCAAATGTTCGATCAGCGCCGGGCCCGAATGCCAAGGCATGGCGCCGCCCTGCGTCAGGATGTTCTCGCCGTCGCGGGCGGCGACGGGGATGGCCTTGACGCGGTCCGCATCGAAGCCGAGGGAGGCGAGATGAGCCGTCACCTGGCCCGCCAGATCATCGAACCGGGCCTGATCGTATCCGACCAGATCCATCTTGGTCACGGCGACGATGACATCACGAATGCCCAGCAGCCCCAGCAGGAAGGCATGGCGCTGTGTTTCCGCCTGCAGGCCGTCCTTGGCGTCGACCAACAGCACGGCGGCGTCCGCCTGGGCCGCGCCGGTGACCATGTTCTTGATGAATTCGTGATGGCCCGGGGCGTCGATGAAGACGAAGCGGCGGGTATCCGTTTCAGCCTGAACCTGGGTCGAATCGATGGTGATGCCCTGATCCCGTTCGGCGCGCAGCGCATCCAGCAGGAACGCCCATTCGAACACCACGCCGCGCCGCTTGCAGCTTTCGGCGACGGATTCCATCTTGCCTTCGGGAAGGGCGCGCAGGTCGGTCAGCAGGCGGCCCAGCAAGGTCGATTTGCCATGGTCGACATGGCCGGCGAACACGATCTTGACCACGGGCTTGCGGTCGGCGGGTTTCATTGCGGCGGCCATTACATGTAGCCTTCCGTGCGCAGGCGTTCGAAGGAGTCCTCGGCCTCGTGGTCCATGGCGCGGCCCGACCGTTCGGCGACGTGGGTCTGTTCCAGTTCGGCGATGATGGCTTCGATGGTCGCGGCCTCGCTGGCCACGGGATTTGTGATGTCCTGGTCGCCTAGCGACCGATACCGCTTGCCGTCCCTGGCGAAATAAAGCTCGACCACCGGAATGCCTTCGCGCGCGATGTAGCGCCAGATGTCCAGTTCCGACCAATGCAGAATGGGATGCACGCGCACATGCGTGCCGGGTGGGAAATCCGTGTTGTACTGACCCCACAGTTCGGGCGGCTGATCGCGCACGTCCCAGGCCGCATCAACGCTGCGCGGGCTGAACACCCGTTCCTTGGCGCGGGTCCCTTCCTCGTCACGGCGAATGCCGGCGCAGATGCCGTCGAAGCCCTCGCGCTCGACCAATTCCTTCAGGCCCCGGGTCTTGCGCTGGGCGCGCCGTGTCGCCGGCGGCAGGTCCTGATCCATGTCTTCCAGCGGCGGGCAGCCGCCGACGATCAGTTCGACCCCCCATTCGGCCGCGTAGCGGTCACGGAAGGCGTACATCTCGGGAAATTTGTTGCCCGTGTCGACATGCACCAGGGGGAACGGGACATGGCCGAAGAACGCCTTCTTGGCGAGCCAGACCATGACGTTCGAATCCTTACCGAGCGACCACAGCATGCCGAGCCGCGAGAAGGCCTGATAGGCCTCGCGCAGGATGAAGATGCTTTCACTTTCCAGGCGGTCGAGATCGTCCATTGTCGTGTGTCTTTTCGGTCGTGTGTCGCAATTGGCCAAATCGCACGGTGTTGCGGGCATGCAGCATAAATTTGAAAGGTTAAGAACGCCGAAATTTCCGGCTTTTTACGGCAATTTGGATAAGTCCCGGTTGTTCTTGGACATATGGATGCCGCACTCGCTCTTGTTGCTGTCGGCCCATCTGCCGGCGCGCGAATAGCCGCCGCTTCCGGATGGTACCGTGCAGGGAAAGCAGCCGATCGACGTGAAGCCGTGTTCGACCAGGGGATGTGGCGGCAGGCCGGTCTCGGCGAAGGCGCTGGCGATGGCGGCTTCGCTCCAATCGGCGAGCGGATTGACCTTCAGGTAACGTCCGTCGACCTCGATCCGGGGCAGGGACGCGCGGCCCCCGCCGTGGAAGCGTTTGCGCCCGGAGATCCACACATCGAATCCGGCCAGCGCAGTCTCCAGCGGGATGTCCTTGCGCAGGCGGCAGCAGCGGTCGGGATCATGCTTGTGCAGGTCGCCCATGGGGTCCTCACGGGCGAGGTCGTCGGGGTCGGGGGTGATTGTGCGGACATCCGCCAGACCGAGATGGCGAACCAGGCGGTCGCGGTAGGTCAGGGTCTGTGCGAACAGATAGCCCGTGTCCAGGAACACCACCGGCGTCGCCGGGTCGATCCCGGCGATCAGGGCGAGAAGGACCGCCGATTCGGCGCCGAATGACGTGGTGACCACGGCGCGGTCGGGAAAAGCGTCCAAAAGCACCTGGCGCAGCAGCTGTTCCGTATTGAGAGGGGCCAACAGCCGGTCCAGGGTATCGATGTTCAGCACCGGCGGAAGGACGGGGGGCTGTGTGGTCGGTTCGGGAAACACAGGCGTGGAAGGGGACATGGGAAAAGCCTTGCCGTCATGGGGTGACGGAATTTGTATCAATTGTAAATGTGAAATCAATATGAATCTCATAAAAATATGTAAAATAAATTTATATAACTAAAATTATTTGTAATTTTATGCAAACCAACGACGATCCACCTGGACCCACCTAATTCCCCGGGTTGGATCGTCATCCGAATTGCGCGGCGGGTAATATGTCTTTCTGGAAACAAGGGGGGCGCGGCGTCCATGGGCTGATTGACAGCCCAGGGGTGGACCGTTAGCAATCGTGCCAGATCAATAGCCGAGGCCGATGCGCCTCCATCGAGGTTGGAAATAATGGCGTCGAACGACGATAAAAAGACCATGGGCGGACACACGACCTCAAGCGGACATACGGAAAGCCCGATCGATACCTCCCCTGAGGTCGCCGACGAAGTCAAATGCACCACCTGCTACATGTGCGCCTGCCGCTGCGGCATCAAGGTGCATCTGAAGAACGGCCAGATCAGGTATATCCAGGGCAATCCGGAGCATCCCATCAACAAGGGCGTGCTCTGCGCCAAGGGCTCGGCTGGGATCATGACCCAGAATTCCCCGGCCAAGCTGACCAAGCCCTTGAAGCGCGTCGGCCCGCGCGGGTCCGGTGAATTCAAGGAAATCGAATGGGAAGAGGCGCTGGAGACGGCGACCGACTGGCTGGCGCGCATCCGCGCCACGGACCCCCGCAAGCTCGCGTTTTTCACCGGCCGTGACCAGAGTCAGGCCTTGACCGGCTGGTGGGCATCGCAGTTCGGCACGCCCAACTTCGCGGCCCATGGCGGGTTTTGTTCCGTCAACATGGCGGCGGCCGGGCTTTACACCATCGGTGGCAGCTTCTGGGAATTCGGCGAACCCGATTGGGACCGCACCAAGTACTTCATGATGTTCGGTGTCGCCGAAGACCATGATTCCAACCCCATCAAGATGGGGCTCAGCAAGATCAAGAACCGGGGGGCGAAATTCGTTTCCGTCAACCCGGTGCGGTCGGGCTATTCGTCCATCGCCGATGAATGGATCGGTATCCGCCCGGGCACGGACGGCCTGTTCGTGATGTCGCTGATCCACCAATTGCTGACCGCCGGCAAGATCGATGAAGACTATCTGGTCCGCTATTCCAACGCCCATTGGCTGGTGATCCAAGCACCTGGCTCCGCCGACGACGGCCTGTTCGTGCGCGACGATGCCGGCAAGCCCGTTGCCTGGGACGGCGAGAAGAAGGCGATGGCCGACGCCAATGCCATCGAAACCAAACCGGCCCTGGTCGCCGACGTCACGCTGCCCGACGGACGGCGCGCCGTGCCGGCGTTCCAGATCATGGCCGAACGCTATCTGGACAAGAAATACGCCCCCGAGGCCGTGGCCGAGGAAACCGGAATTCCGGTCGAAACAATCCGCCGCATCGCCGCCGAACTGGCCCAGGTCGCCTTTGAGGAAACCATCGAGATCGATCAACCCTGGACCGACTGGGCCGGGCGTAAGCACGACAAGATGATCGGCCGTCCGGTCGCGTTCCATGCCATGCGCGGCATCTCGGCCCATTCCAACGGCTTCCACACCTGCCGCGCCCTGCACGTGCTGCAAATGATCCTGGGCACCATCGATTGCCCGGGCGGGTTCCGCTACAAGCCGCCGTTCCCCAAACCGGCCCCGCCGCCGCTGAAACCCACGGGCAAGCCGGGCCAGGTCGGCGCCGGGTTGCCGATGCAGGGAGCGCCGCTGGGTTTTCCGACGGGACCGGAAGATCTCATCGTCAATGCCGACGGCACGCCCCGGCGTATCGACAAGGCGTTTTCCTGGGAATACCCCCTGTCGGCCCACGGCATGATGCATATGGTCATCACCAACGCAGCCAACGGTGACCCGTACCCCATCGATACCCTGTTCATGTTCATGGCGAACATGAGCTGGAATTCGACCATGAATTCCACGGGCGTGGCGGAAATGCTGACCGCCACGAATGAGGAGACAGGCGAATACAAGATCCCCCGCATCATCTATTCCGATGCCTACTACTCGGAAATGGTCGCCTATGCGGATCTGATCCTGCCCGATACCACCTATCTTGAACGCTGGGACTGCATCTCGCTGCTCGACCGACCGATCAGCTCGGCTCATGCCGCGCAGGACGCCATTCGTCAGCCGGTCATCGAGCCCGACCGTGACGTGCGGCCATTCCAGACGGTGCTGTTGGATCTGGGCGTGCGCTTAGGATTGCCGGGCATGGTCAAGACCTATGGCGAGCCCAAGTACCCGGGCGGCTATGCCGACTACATCGTCAATCACTTGCGGGCGCCGGGCATCGGTTCCTTGATCGGCTGGCGCGGCAAGGACGGCGACAAGACGGCGAAGGGCGAGCCCAATCCTGATCAGTTGAAGAAGTACATCGAGAACGGTTGTTTCTTCAGCCACGAAATTCCGCCCGAGGCGCAGTATTTCAAGATGGCCAACAAGGGTTATCTGGAGTGGGCCGCCGAAGCCGGATTCATGGGCCATGCCGATCAGGTGGTGTTTCAGTTGTATTCCGAACCCTTGCAGCGGTTCCGATTGGCCGCCCGCGGCCACGGCCCGAACCAGCCGCCGGAAAAGGACCGGGCGCGCATCGACGCCTATTTCGACCCCATCCCGATCTGGTATCCGCCGTTCGAGGGCTCGATGATCGATACGGACGAATTCCCGCTGCACGCGCTGACCCAACGGCCCATGCAGATGTACCATTCCTGGGGTTCGCAGAACGCCTGGCTGCGCCAGATCACCGGGTCGAACAAGCTTTACGTGGGCATGGAAGTGGCCGCCAAACACGGCATCGAGGACGGCGACTGGGTGTGGATCGAAAGCTACCACGGCCGGGTCAAGGCCCAGGCGGCGCTGATGGACGGGGTCAACAAGCACACGGTCTGGACCTGGAACGCCATCGGCAAGCGGGCCGGGGCCTGGAACCTGGACAAGGACGCCGGCGAGGCGACCAAGGGCTTCCTTTTGAACCACATCATTTCCGAATTGCTGCCGGAACGCGCCGGCTATCGATATTCCAATTCGGATCCGGTGACCGGGCAGGCGGCTTGGTACGACCTTCGCGTGCGCATCGAAAAGGCCAAACCGGAAGAGGCGGCGGAAACCTGGCCCAAGCCGGCGCCCCTGACTCCGCCCCCGGGTCTGGGCAAGCGGCCGGACATTCTGCGCTACGGTGCGGATTTCAAGAAACCGGGAGGCGGGCACTGAAATGACGACCCTTCCCGCCGAAACACAAACGAAGCTGGGCCTGGTCATCGACCTGGACATCTGCGTCGGCTGCCATGCCTGCGCCGTTAACTGTAAGGAATGGAACACGGGCGGCCATATGGCGCCGCTCACGGACCTGTCGCCCTACGGCGCCAAGCAGCAGGGTGTGTGGTTCAACCGAATTCATTCCTTTGAGACCCAGCGTTCGGACGGCAAGCCGAACCAGACCGTGCACTTCCCGAAATCCTGCCTGCATTGCGAGGACGCGGCTTGTGTCACCGTGTGCCCGACGGGGGCCAGTTTCAAGCGCGGCGCCGACGGCATCGTGCTGGTCGATGAAACCAAGTGCATCGGCTGCAAGCTATGTTCCTGGGCCTGCCCTTACGGCGCCCGCGAATACGATTCCGACGCCGGGGTGATGAAGAAGTGCACGCTGTGCATCGACCGCATCTACAATGAAAACATTCCGCAACGGGAACGGGTGCCGGCTTGCGTGTCGACCTGCCCGGCCAGTGCGCGGCATTTCGGTGATTTAGGCGATCCCAATTCCGACGTGTCCAAGCTGGTCGCGGCGCGGGGCGGCTACGACCTGATGCCGGAAATGGGCTACAAGCCGACCAACAAATACCTGCCGCCGCGGCCCCGCCGCGCCGATGCGGCGCCGGGTGGGGCGACGGACCTGGCCGCCGAGCCCGGACCCGAAAACCCCATCCTGCGCTGGGTCGACAAGGTCCTGTCCCGCTAACGCAAAAGAATCAAAGAGAACGCGCGTCATGCATCCGGCATTTTCGGTCATCTTCTTCACGGTTTCCTCCGGCGCGGGCTACGGCCTGCTGGCGCTTGTGGGGGCATTGGGCGCGGCTGGTCTGCTGCCCGCCGATCGCCTGTTCGGGCTGACCGCCATCATCCTGGCGCTTGCCGCGGTGACGGCGGGGTTGCTGTCCTCGACCTTCCACCTGGGCCATCCGGAACGCGCTTGGCGGGCCTTCAGCCAATGGCGCACAAGCTGGCTGTCCCGCGAAGGCGTGGCTTCCGTCCTGGCCTACGGTCCCGCGGTGGCCCTGGCCGCCGTCTGGATGTGGCCGGATCGTTTTGGTGTCTGGGGCCCCGCCGCGGGCATTGCATCCGCGGTCATGGCGCTGGTTACCATCTATTGCACGGCGATGATCTACCGCTCGCTGGCCACCATCCATCAATGGTCGAACGGCTGGGTAGTCCCTTCGTATTTGCTGCTGGGGCTGGCCACGGGGCTGGTCTGGCTGAACGCGCTTCTGGCCCTGTTCGGCGCGGAAAGTTATCTGGTCGCGGTCGCGTCCATGTGGGGCCTGCTGGCGGCGGCGGCACTCAAGGTCTTCTACTGGCGGTTTATCGACCGGACGCGCCACGCCGCGACGCCGGAAAGCGCCACAGGCTTGGGCGCTTTGGGCAAGGTCCGTTATCTGGAAGGCCCGCATACGGAACAAAACTACCTGCTTAATGAAATGGGTTACCGGGTTGCCCGCAAGCATGCCGTGAAGTTGCGCCGCATCGCCCTGATCGGCGGCTATCTGGCGGCGATTTGCGCCGTGGGCGTCGGGCTCAACGTACAGGGGCCGGGCGAGGGGGGCTTGGCGCTTCTGGGCGCCGCGCTGGCGACGGCGGGCACGCTGGTCGAACGCTGGCTGTTCTTCGCCGAAGCGCGCCATGTGGTGACGCTTTATTACGGCGCCGACCGCGCTTGACCCCGGGTTGGGAATTTGGATGGGGTGTGATGAGTATCACAGCCGGTTCATCGGGGTTTTGACATAACCCTGCCTGAAGCGTATATCTACGCTTACAAATAAAAAGAAAAACAACAACGACTTGGGCTCCGTGATGGCATGTTGGAGCAGCCATCCGTTAGGAGTTCGACAAAATGGCCGAGACCACCCAGACCCCTGGTGGCACCCCCCAGACCCACACCCTGTCGGCGTCTGGCGCTGATGTCTTGACCCTGCCCGAGGGTCTTTCCGTATCCGAAGCCGAATTCGCGGTCGATGGTTCCGACCTTGTGCTGACCTTCCCCGACGGGTCGAAGGTCACGGTCGAGAACTATTACGAGCAGGCCCCGCCGCCGCAGCTCGCTTCCGCCGATGGCGCCAACCTTTCCGGCGACATGGTGGTCCAGCTTACGGGCACGCCCGACAGCGCCAATTCCTCCACGATCCAGCAGTTCGCCGATGCCGCGTCCGGCACCCAGGTGATCGGCGGCACTGACGGTGCGCCGATCGGCACGGTCAAGACGCTGAGCGGCGAGGTCTGGGTGACCCGCGCCGACGGAACCCGCGTCCAGCTCCAGGCCGGGGACCAGGTTTACCAGGGCGACAGCATCGAAACCGGCCCCAAGGGTGCCATCGGCGTGCTCCTCGCCGACGAAACCACCTTCTCCATGGGTGAAGCCAGCTCGATGGTCCTGGACGAGATGGTCTATGATCCGGCGACGCAGAACGGCTCCCTCAACGTGTCCGTGGTTCAGGGTGTGTTCACCTTTGTGTCCGGCCAGGTCGCCAAGACCGATCCCGACGCCATGAAGATCGACACCCCGGTCGCCACCATCGGTATCCGCGGCACCCAGGTCGGTATCGAAATTCCGCCGGCGGGTGAGGGCGACATGCAGGTCGTCCTGATGCAGGAAGCGGACGGCTTCGTCGGCGAAGTCGTGATCGAAAACAACACCGGCCAGGTCGTGATGAATCAGGGCGGGGACTTCGTCTCCATCCCGAGCTACGATTCCCAAGCCTCCGCGCGTGGCCACATGACCGACGACGACATCGTCGAACGCCATGCCACCACCCTGAAGCACCTGCCGGTCGAATCGAATGATGGCGACCGCACCTCGGGCAACCATTTCGGCCTGCAGGAAGACATCGAACAGGGCACCAACCAGGAACAGGGGCAGCAGGACGACCAGCCGTCCGCCGAGGAATTGGCGAACACGGAAACCGCTGCCGGCGGCAACCAGGACGAGACCCAGCAGCCGACGCCGGAAGTCGATGCGCAGCCCGATCTGACGGATCAGCCCTCGGCCGAGGACTTGAATAATCTGGATACGCAGGCCGGCGGTCAGCAGGGCTTCCAGGAAGATTTCACCGACGTCACGACCGAGGTCGATCCCTTCGCTCCGAATCCCCAGGATACGGGGCTCGGCGAGAACAACACCCCCGCAAACAACACGACGCAAGAGACCAACACGGGCACTTCGACGAATAGCCCGAGCGGAACCGAACAGGAATTTATCGGGAACGGTGCCTCCGTCAACGCAGGTGCCGGAAGCGGCCTCGAAGACGGCGCGATCGATCTGCCGTTGACGGTCAACAAGGTCGACGCGAACGACACCCTGTCGGTCACTCTGACCGGAATTCCCGAGGGTTCTGTCCTGCGCAGCAATGGTGCTGAAATTGTGGTGACCGGCGGCTCGGCAACCTTGACCGAGGCCCAGGTCTCCGGCTTGAACATCACGCCGCCGGAAAATTATTCCGGCAGCTTCAATATCGGTGTGTCCGCGACCACGATCGAAGGCGGCGTGATTTCCAACGCGACCACGGGGAACATCAGCGTCGACGTGGCGGGCGTGGCCGACGTGCCGACGTTGACCATGTCGGTCGGCGACGAAATTTCTGGCGCGGTGCCGTTGAACATCACCGCAACCACGCCGGACACGGACGGCAGCGAAACCGTCACCGTGACGATCGGGGATATCCCGGTCGGCGCGACGTTGAACCTGGGTGACGGCACGACCTTCACCGCGACGGATGGCAATACCAGCGTGACCTTGTCGCCGGACCAGCTTTCCGGGCTGAGCATCGTTCCGGTTGGCGAGGATTTGTTCGACCTGAGTGTCTCCGCGACGACGACGGAACAGGACGGCGACAGCGCGACGCTGCCGCCTCAGACCTTGTCCGTCGACCCGAACAATCTGGCCGAGGGGGCGACCCTTGAGCTGGGCACGGCCTCTGGTGACGAGGACACGGGCATCGCCCTGCCGATTTCCATCGACAAGGCCGACGAAAGCGAAACGGCCGAGATCACGCTTTCCGGCATTCCCGAGGGCGCGACCCTGTCCAACGCCAACGGCCCGATCACGGTCAATGAAGACGGCACGGTCGTTCTTTCCGAGGCCGACCTGGAAGGTTTGCAGATCACCCCGCCCGCGAATAGCGACGTCGATTTCGATCTCGGCGTTTCCGTCGTGACCAAGGACGGCGAGAGCACGTCCGAGCCGACAACCGGCACCATCTCCGTCGGCGTCGACGGCGTGGCGGATGTCCCGACCTTGAACGTCGATAGCGCCCTGTCTGGCATTGAAGACGGCGGCCCGATTGCCCTCGATATTTCATCCGCGCTGACCGATACGGACGGCTCGGAAACGCTCAGCGTGACCATTTCCGACATCCCGCCGGGCGCGACCGTTACGCTTGCCAATGGCATTTCCTTTACGGCGTCCGAGGGCAATACCTCGGTCGATCTGACGCCGTCACAGCTGCAGGGGCTGACCGTTACGCCGGCTCCGAACAGCGGCGCCGACTTCGCGCTGACCGTGACCGCGACCTCGACGGAAGCAAACGGTGACACGGCGACCCAAACGGCGACCATTGACGTTTCCGTCGCGTCGCAGGCCGACGCGCCGACGGTGACCGTCGATGCGGCTTCCGGTCTGGAAGACGGCGGCCCGATTGCGCTCAACATCGATCCCCAGGCGGCTGCCGAGGATATCAACGGCGAGGTTGTGTCCGTGACGATCACGGGCGTGCCGGAAGGCGCGCAGCTTTCCGCCGGTACGTTCAACGCCGACACGGGCGAATGGACGGTTGCGGCGGCGGATGTGGAAGGCCTCACGGTCTCGCTGCCGGAAGATTTCGATACCGACTTCTCCTTGCAAGTTTCGGCCACGGCCCAGGAAACCGATCCGGAAACGGGTGACGTCACCACGGCGACCTCCGATCCGGTTCCGCTTGATGTTTCCGTCATCGCCCAGGTCGACGCGCCGACGGTCGATGTCGATGCCGCGCTCGGTAACGAAGACACCGCCATCGCGCTGAACATCGATCCGCAGACCGCGGCCCAGGATATTAACGGCGAAGTTACGGAGGTAACGATTTCCGGTATCCCCGTCGGTGCCACCCTGAACCTTCCTGGCGGGCAGTCCTTCACGGCGACCGATGCCAATTCCAGCGTGACACTGACCCCGACGCAGTTGGAAGGCCTGACCATCACACCGCTGGCCGACAGCGCCGACGACTTCCAACTGACCGTCACGGCGACGGCCACGGAAACCGATCCGGATACGGGCGAGGTCACCACCGCGACCTCCGATCCGGTCACCTTGGACGTCACCGTTCAGGGCGTGGCCGACGGGGCGCAGGTTGGCGACACGACCGCCACGGGTATCGAAGACACCGCAATTCCGTTCACGCTCGACGTGTCCGAACTGGATACGGATGGCTCGGAAACCCTGTCTGTTACCCTGTCCAATATTCCGGCGGGCGCGGTTATCACGCGCAACGGCGAAGTCCTTGAAATCGTTGACGGTCAGGTGACCTTGGGTGAGGGCGAACTGGACGGCTTGGCGATCCTGCCGCCGGTCGATTTCTCGGGCGATCTCGACCTGACCGTCTCGGCCACCACGACCGATGAAGGCGACGTTTCCGAAACGGCGCTGGGTACCGTGTCCATCGACGTGAGCGGCGTGGCCGACGCGCCGGAACTGGACCTGAACGACGCGACCGGCAACGAAGACACGGCGATTCCGCTCGATATTTCGGCGACCCTGCCGGATGGTTCGGAAACCTTGAGCGTCAGCATTTCCGGCATCCCGGATGGTGCTGTGCTGACAGTGGCCAACCCGGCCGGCATTCCGGTCGAAGTTGCGGTCGTTGATGGCGTTGCGAATATCCCGAACGGCTTGGTGGGCGGTGCCATTGCCATCACGCCGCCGGTCGATAGCGCCGACGACTTTGCCTTGACCGTGACCGCGACCTCAAAGGACGGCACCTCCATCGCGACGACCGAGGGCACCTTGAATGTTACGGTTGAAGGCGTCGCCGATGGCGCCGTCGTCACTGACACGGTGGCTTCGGGGCTGGAAGACACCCTGATCCCGATCACCGTCGACGTTGCCGAACTGGACACGGACGGTTCGGAAACCCTGTCGGTGACCCTGTCCAACATTCCCCAGGGCGCGGTTATCCTGCGCAATGGTGAGCCGGTGGCCGTCAACGAAGACGGCACCGTGACCCTTGCCGAAGGTGAATTGGACGGCCTGGCCGTTCTGCCGCCGGCCAACTTCTCCGGTGCGTTCGACATCGCCGTGTCGGCGACGACCACGGACGAGGGCGACGTATCCGAAGCGGCGCTTGGATCGATCTCCGTCGATGTCGCCGGCGTTGCCGACGGCGCGGCCCTGAATTTCGATACGGCAGCGGGCGACGAGGACACGGCCATTGCCTTGCCGATTTCCATCGACAAGGCCG
This sequence comes from uncultured Rhodospirillaceae bacterium, assembly GCA_963972065.1. GTDB lineage: Bacteria > Pseudomonadota > Alphaproteobacteria > Rhodospirillales > Casp-alpha2 > UBA1479. The sequence goes on along the minus strand of CAXAVJ010000015.1, from coordinate 2,770 downwards.
ATGAAAGCGAAACCGCCGAGATCACCCTGTCCGGCATTCCGGAAGGGGCCGTTCTGGCCAACGCCAATGGCCCGATCACCGTCAACGAAGACGGCACCGTTGTTCTCAGCGAAGCCGACCTGGAAGGCTTGCAGATCACCCCGCCGGCCAACAGCGATGTGGATATGCCCATCGGCGTTTCCGTCGTCACCACCGACGGCGACAGCACGTCCGAGCCGACGACCGGCACCATCACCGTCGGTGTCGACGGTGTGGCCGATGTGCCGACACTCGAAGTGGGTTCGGCGGTCGAGGGAACCGGCTTCCGCGGCGATGCGATCCCGCTGGATGTCTCGTCCGCCCTGACAGACACCGACGGCTCCGAGACCCTCTCCGTGTCCATTTCCGGTGTGCCTGCCGGCGCGACCCTGTCGGCCGGCACCTACGACGCCGAGACCGATACCTGGACCCTGACGCCCCAGGAACTGGAGGGGCTGTCGGTCAGCGTCGCCGATGACTATGACACCGATTTCCAGCTGACCGTCACCGCGACTTCAACGGAAGGTGACGGTGGCGACACGGCGACCCAGACCGCGACCATTGATATTGATGTCAACCGCGACGTCCTGAGCGGCGGCGACGACACCTTCCAGATGGATGACGACGCGGTCGTCTACGCGGGCGAGGGCGACGACACCATCACCGGCACCGATGGCGACGACGCTATTTTCGGTGAGGCCGGAAACGACATTCTTATCGGCGGCGCCGGCAGCGACCTGCTGGATGGCGGCGACGGCATCGATACGGTCGATTTCTCGGCCCTGGATCCGGATTCACCGTTGTACATCGATCTTGGTGAAGGCGAGGCCACGGTCGGCGACGATCTGGATACCCTCGTCAGCATCGAGAACGTGATCGGCGGCGCCGGCGACGACTTCATTGTCGGTTCCGACGGCGACAACGTGCTGGCGGGCGGTCTTGGCGACGATACGCTCACCGGTGGTGGCGGCGACGATACGATCATCGGCGGCGACGGTACGGATACCGCCGTGTTCGAAGACAACTTCGAAGAATTCACCGTCAACCTGGACAGCGACAGCGGTGAGTTGAGCGTCGGCGGCAGCGACCTTGACGGCAACGACACCCTGATCGACGTCGAAGTCCTGCAGTTCGGCGATCTGACCATCACGGTCGAAGACCTGTTGAATGCCGCCATGCCCGACCTGGACGTGTCGGCGATTGACACCAGCACGGTTGAAGACGTGGCCGTGGCCCTGCCGATCAGCGCTTCCCTGGCCGACGACGTCGCCGACGGTACGGAAACCCTCAGCGTGACCCTGTCCGGCATTCCCGAAGGGGCCGTGCTGAGCGTTGACGGCGTGCCGCTTGAGGTTGTCGACGGCGCCATCACCTTCGCCGACGGCGTGGTGCCCGAAGGCCTGGCCATCCTGCCGCCGCCCAACAGCGCGGAAGACATGCAGATCACCGTCAGCGCCACGTCCCAGTCCGTGGCCACCGTCGACGGCGTGGCCCAGACCACGACCAGCGAACAGGTTCTGAACGTCACCGTGGCCCCCGACGCGGAAGCGCCCGTGGTGACCGCCGCCGGTGCCGATGCCCTGACTTTCAACGAAGACGCCGGTGCCATCGACGTCGGCGCCCTGTTCGGCGCCGTGACCGTGGAGCCGGGCGAGGAAATTGCCTCCTTCACCATCGGTGGCCTGCCGGAAGGTGCCACCCTGTCCGGTCAGGTTACCGACAACGGTGACGGTACCTTCACCATCGCCGCCGAAGATTTGGGCGACGTGAAGCTCAACCTGCCGGAAGACTTCGACGAGAACTTCTCCCTGCAGGTTTCGGCCACGGCCTCGCAGACCGACCCGGAAACGGGTGACATTGACTACGAAACGTCCGCACCCATCGACGTGCCGTTGAACATCATCGCCCAGGCCGATGCACCGACGGTTGACGTTTCGGCCGCGTCCGGTTTGGAAGACGGCGGCCCGATTGCGCTGAATATCGATCCGCAGGCGGCTGCCGAGGACATCAACGGCGAAGTGGTCTCCGTGACCATCACCGGTGTGCCCGAAGGGGCGACCCTGTCGGCGGGTTCCTTCAACGCGGACACGGGCGAATGGACGGTCGACGCGGCGGACGTGGAAGGCCTCACGGTCTCCTTGCCGGAAGACTTCGACACGGACTTCTCGCTGCAGGTTTCGGCCACGGCGCAGGAAACCGACCCGGAAACCGGTGAAGTTACCGAAGCCACCAGTGCGCCCGTTTCCCTGGATGTCTCCGTCATTGCCCAGGCCGACGCGCCGACGGTCACCGTCGACGCGGCTTCCGGTTTGGAAGACGGCGGCCCGATTTCCCTGAACATTGATCCGCAGGCGGCTGCCGAGGATATCAACGGCGAAGTGGTCTCCGTGACCATCACGGGCGTGCCGGAAGGGGCGACCTTGTCGGCCGGTTCCTTCAATGCCGAGACGGGCGAGTGGACGGTTCCCGCCGCCGACGTCGCCGGCCTTACGGTCTCCCTGCCGGAAGATTTTGATACCGACTTCTCGCTGCAGGTGTCGGCCACGGCCCAGGAAACCGATCCGGACACGGGCGAGGTCACCACGGCGACGTCGGATCCGATTCCGCTGGCCGTTTCGGTCGGCGCGGTTGCCGATGCGCCGACGCTCACGGTTGACGCCGCGTCCGGTCTGGAAGATGGCGGCCCGATTGCGCTGAACATTGATCCGCAGGCGGCTGCCGAGGACATCAACGGCGAGATCGTCTCCGTGAC
>CAXAVJ010000014.1:0-54547 GCA_963972065.1 uncultured Rhodospirillaceae bacterium | reverse complement strand
CGCCACCCTTGGCGATGAACTGGAACTTATAGGCGTCGCCCGGCTCGGCATAGATGTCGATCTGCGCCGGCAGGTTGTTGCCCGTGTTCTTTTCGGTGAACATGTCGACGGGCGTGACCTGGGAATAGCGCAGGTTGGTTTCCGTGAAGGTCTTCATGACGCCTTCGGCGATCGCCGCCTCGTCGTCGAAGCCGGTGAACACGTTCTGCCCCTTCTTGCCCATGACGATGGCCGTGCCCGTGTCCTGGCACATGGGCAGCACGCCGCCGGCGGCGATGTTGGCGTTCTTCAAAAGGTCGAGGGCGACGAAGCGGTCGTTGTCGGACGCTTCCGGATCGTCGAGGATCTTGCGCAGCTGGGCCAGATGGGCCGGGCGCAGCAGGTGGGAAATGTCGTGGAACGCCTGTTTGGTCAGCTCGGTGATGGCCTCGGGCTCGACGGTCAGCACCGTGCGGCCGGCCACTTCCTGGGTGCTGACGCCGCCGTCCATGACTTTCTTGTAGGGGGTTTGGTCCGGACCCAGGGGAAACATCGTGTGATGTTCAAAGGTCATCGTCGCGGTCCTCGAAAGCTAGAGTGGGTTTTGTCTTTAAGAAGTCGGTTCGACCCCGGATGCGCGGCGGGCTATTTCTTGCGAAACGTGTCGAGTGCGATCACTTCGCCCATCTTGCCGTCGCCGTCGTCCTCGGTCGCATCTGAATTCGAGGCATCCAGGGAAATTTCCTGTTCCGCATAGATGCCGTCGTCTTCCAACTCGTCGTCTTCGTCCGTCGTGATCATCTTCAGTTGCAGGCCGAAGTTGACGGACGGATCGGAGAACGCGGTGATGGCGCGGAAGGGAACGCGCAGTCGCTCCCCCTTGCCCTTGAAGAACAGGGTAATTTCAAACGCGTCCTGGTCGACATGCAGATTGTCGAACTGGTGCTGGATGACGATGGTCATCTCTTCCGGGTGCTGGGCGTGCAGATAAGGCGGCACAACGACACCGGGGTCTTCCATGCGGAAGGTGATGTAGAAATGGTGTTCGCCGGGCAGGCCTTCGCGCGCGGCGTGGGCCAGGGCGTTGCGGATCACGGTGCGCAGCGCATCCTCGATCCAGACGTCATATCTCAGTGGGCTTTCTTCCATGCCCCGTTTTTAGCAGGGAACGCGGGCCAGAGTCTTGAGTAAATGAAGGTTCTGAATGCGAAGAAAGCGAAGACGGAAACACGCGGCCCCATCATTTCCTCCAATTATCCCTCCTGGCATGGAAATTGCGCTGCCTTCGGAAAACATTGGTTAAGTCGCCCGGCGCAGTTGCGCGCTGTTCGGAAGAAGGAGGGAGGCGTTCATGGCACATTCTCGAATATCGGTGAAAAAACAAGCGGGTGCGTCATATACCGTGCCGGACAACGAAGACTTTCGCCTGCAGGTTCTGCATTCGCATGCGATTCTCAATACGCCACCGGAGGCGCAATTTGACAGAATAGCGCGTCTGGCGTCCGTTCATTTCAGAGTTCCCATGTCGGTCATCGCGATGATCGATGCGGATCGTATGTGGTGCAAGGCATCCAGCGGTGTGGATCTCAAGGAAGCGCCGCGTGAGGATACGTTCTGCGCGCATACGATCAATGAGGCGAATGTCATGATCGTGTCGGACGCGACCAAGGATTCCCGGTTCAAGGACAATCCCTTCGTTGTGGGGCAACTTGGCCTGCGATTTTACGTCGGTGCCCCGCTGATCACCCGTGAAGGTGCCGTGTTGGGGGCTTTGTGCCTGCTCGACACCTATCCCCGGCAGTTCTTCTCGCCGGAAGACCGCCGGTATCTGACCGATCTCGCCGATGTCATTGTCGATCAGTTGGAAATGCGTCGTGCCCTTCTGAGCGCAATGCGAGATGACATGTATATCCTGGACTAACAGAAGTTGGCGGCATCTGTCGCAAAGTGCCGCAGAACCTCCCAGCAAGACCCAGATCCTCCGGATTCAACGGGGAAGTCATGATTCAGAATGTCGGGGGAAGAAGTGGGCGGCTTCTGTTGCCAGGTGCCGCCCGAACCCCGTTGTCGTTATGGCGTGTTAGGCCGCGACAGCAAGTGCTTCTGTGTTATCATTGGCACTTATCAAAATGGCCCGATATCGGCGGTACCATGCCGAGCACAAACCAAGCCTTTATTACACGCGTCGATCCTATTTCGCCCCCATCACAAACCGCGTGGCGCGCGCCGAAATTCCGTTAAAAATCTCAAACGCAGCTTGTGGTGGAGGCGCCGGGTACCGCCCCCGGGTCCGCTGTGCTTATTCCGCTTGGCGTTTAGCACCGTAGCCGGCAAGCCGGCAGGGCTAATATGGGGTAATCAGAGGCCTTCCGCAAGGGTGCGGACCTCGGCCAGGGTTTGCGCCGGCACGGGGATGCCCTTGGCACGGCGGTCGGTCAGATTGCGCATCTCTATCTCACCCGGCAACAAAACCTCGCCGCCTTCGTTGAACGGGGCGGTCGTCTTGATGCGGTCGCGGAAATCGGCCATGCGGCGATCATATTCGCCGGTCTCCAGCAGACGCGCGGGGTCGAGGGCGATGAAGAAATGAGACGTGCCCTGGGGGCCGTCCTCGTCCCACATCTGGCGGGTCTGGTCCAGGTATTCGCCGCCTGACATCAGGCCCGACAGGATGTCGACCATCAGGGCGATGCCGTAGCCTTTGTGCCCACCCATGAACTGGATGAAACCGTCAAGCCCGGCGGCGGGGTCCGTAGTCGGGTTGCCGTCCTTGTCGAGCGCCCAGCCCAGCGGCATGGGTTCGCCCGCGTCGCGCAGCTTGCGCATCTTGCCGCGCGCGGCGACGCTCTGGGCCATATCCAGGATGAAGGGCATGGAGCCCGATACCGGATCCGCCAGCGATCCCGGGGCGGCACAGCCGAAGGGGTTGTTGCCGACCTTCAGGTCGCGCCCGCCAAAGGGCGCCATGGCCGGGGACGCCCCCGTGCCGGTCATCAGGATCATGCCCGCCTGGGCGGCGAGATAACCGTAGCTGGCGGTGCCGCCGAAATGGCCGGAGCGGCGCACGGCGACATAGCTGATGCCCGTCGTCTTGGCCTTTTCCAGGGCGATATCGAAGGCGCGCTGGGCGGCGACATGGCCTTGACCATTGCCGCCGTCGACCACGGCGAGTGACGGCGCGCGGTCCTCCGTGGCGACCTTGGCCTTGGCATCGACGACCCCGGCCTGGATGCGCTTTACATACTGTTCGATGCGATGGACGCCGTGGGTCGACACGCCCATCAGATCCATCAGGATCAGATGGCGGGCGGTGACGGCGGCATCAGCGGCGGACAGGCCCGCATTTTCAAAGGCATGGGCGGCAAGCGCCGTAAGCTCGGCTTCGGCGATGATTTCTATGTTGGACATGAAGGCTCCCAAGGAACGTCTGGTGGTCGATTCGTGATTTCCGCGATCCTGGAGCGGAGGTGCATCGCCGTCAATCGCCACGTAGGCCCGGCCTGCAGGAACTCCTTCATTTCCATCCCGGGGAACATTACCATTCGGGCCATGCAGCAATATCTCGACCTTCTCCGCCGGGTGCGGACCGACGGCATCATGCGCGGCGACCGCACCGGCACCGGCACGCAAAGCGTGTTCGGCCATCAGATGCGCTTCGACCTGTCGCAGGGCTTTCCCTGCCTGACCACCAAGAAACTGCATCTGAAATCCATTATTCACGAGCTTCTGTGGTTCCTCGCCGGTGATACCAACATCAAGTATCTGAAGGATCACGGGGTTTCGATCTGGGACGACTGGGCCGACGAAAACGGCGAGTTGGGTCCCGTTTACGGTCATCAATGGCGGTCCTGGCCGGCACCGGACGGCGGCGCCATCGACCAAATCGCCAATATCCTGAAATCGATCCGCGACAACCCCAATTCACGCCGCCATATCGTGTCGGCCTGGAACGTGGCCGAGGTCGATCACATGGCGCTGCCGCCGTGCCATTGCCTGTTCCAGTTCTATGTCGCCGACGGCAAGCTGTCCTGCCAGCTTTACCAGCGGTCCTGCGATATCTTTCTGGGGGTGCCCTTCAACATCGCGTCCTATGCGTTGCTGACCATGATGGTGGCCCAGGTCACGGGCCTGAAGCCGGGCGATTTCGTCCATACCTTGGGTGACGCGCATCTTTACGTGAACCATCTGGATCAGGCGGACGAGCAACTGACCCGCGATCCCCGGCCGCTGCCGACCATGTGGATCAACCCGGACGTCACGGACCTGTTTGCGTTCACGTTCGATGATTTCGAATTGCGGGGGTACGATCCGCACCCGCATATCAAGGCGCCGATCGCGGTTTGATCCGCGCCGCGTTCAGCCGCAAGGCCGGTCCGGCATCAGGCTGGCAAGGACCAGTTCCCACCGTGCGCTCGGCGAGGTCAGATCCTGGAATGTGGCGATGCGGTTGACGGTCACGCCGTCATCGGACAGCGGCAGGCGCAGGACGAATTCCGACGGGCGGTGGCGCCTGGGATAATCGATGGTGTACAGAAACACGGTCGGCAGGCGGCGCTGGATAACCGTTTGAAATTGCCGGGTGGCGATGCGCTGGATGTCCTTATTGGGGGACTGATCGACCGTTTTGCCGGTCATCTCGAACCCCTTCATGGACACATGATTGGTGCCCCAGAACCGATATAAGAAGTTCTGCCCGCCGTCGACGCGATCAACCACGGTTATGCCTGGTACGATGTGGCAGGGAAGATCGGTCAGCTTAAACTGCCGGGACCAGGCCGGCGCGAAGGCATCACCGCGTACCCTATCCCAGTAATCCAAGGCGGCGCGACCTTCTCCGAGGTCGACATCGGTAGCGTTCAGGACGTCATAACGAATATTCAAGGCACGGCTCCCCAGGGCTGGCTGGATGGCCTTGTCCTCGCCTCGATCATCAGAGCATGCTGCGGCTTAAATATTATTGTTCCGATGCATGATGCCCGGCGCCGCTTGGACAATCATAGCAAAGAAAGTGTTAACGGAGCCACTCAAGATAGGTGTGTTTGTAACATCTTTTTTCTGTGCATGATTGTATTCAGGGGCGGGCCGTTCTCCATTCGGCGGCTTCGTGCGCCCGTTGGGGGGTAGGCCCGACGCCGGTTTCCCGGTAAACAGAATGCGCCGTCATTCTTTGCTTGGAACCGATCCGCTCATGCCAAATACGCCGCGTTCTTCCCGCATCACGCTTGTCGTCGCCGTGGCGGAAAACCGCTGTATCGGGCGGGATGGGGACCTGCCCTGGCATATTTCCACGGACCTGAAACGGTTCAAGGCAGTGACCATGGGCCATCCCATGATCATGGGACGCAAGACGTTTCTGTCCATCGGCCGGGCCCTGCCGGGGCGCCCCAACATTGTCGTGACCCGCGACCGTGATTTCCACGCCGAGGGGGTGGAAATCACGCATTCCCTGGATGCCGCGTTTGATGCCGCCCGCGCCCACGCGACCGGCGAGGTGATGGTGATCGGGGGCGCCGAGATATTCGAACAGGCCCTGCCGCTGGCCGACCGGCTCGACATCTGTCAGGTCCACGCAGAGGTTCCCGGCGACACGTTCTTTCCGGAAATTGATCCAGCGCATTGGCGTGAAACCGCGCGGGCGTATCATGACTCGGAACAGCCGGGCGGCCCCGCCTTCAGCTTTGTGGCGTATGATCGGGTCGCGAAGGATTCCTAAAATGAATCACGGAGGACACGCCCATGCCCAAGATTTCCATGAAGCAGGACCTCAACGTCGCCGCTGATCAGGTGTGGAACCTGATCGGGCACTTCAATGCCCTTCCCGACTGGCACCCGGGGGTCGAATCCAGCGAATTGAAGAACGCGGGCCAGATGCGAAAGCTGTCATTGGCCGGGGGCGGCACGATCATCGAGAAGCTGGAAAAGGTCGACAACAAGACGCGCACCTATTCCTACACCATCGAAGACAGCCCGTTGCCGGTGAAGAACTACCGGGCCGAACTGACGGTGCATGACGACGACGACGGGTGTTCCGTCGAATGGTCATCCGAGTTCGAGGCCGCGGGCGTGCCGGAAAACGACGCCATGAAGGCGATCCAGGACGTCTATCAGGCCGGGTTCGACAACCTGAAGAAGATGTTCGGCCAATAAGCCAAGGCGCCTATTGGAAGACGATCTTCGGGCCGCTCTTGGCTTCCGCTCCCGTCGCCTTTTCGATGCGCGCCCAGACGTCGCGGGCAATTTCGCGGTATTTCAGCGCGTGTTCGCCCTCGGGCATGGACACCACGATGGGGTGGCCGCCGTCGGCGGTGGTGCGGATGTCGATGTGCAGCGGCACCTCGCCCAGGAAGTCGACGCCCAGGCGGTCGGCTTCCTTGCGCGCACCGCCGTGGCTGAAGATTTCCGACCGTTCGCCGCAGTGCGGGCAGGAAAAATAGCTCATGTTCTCGATGATGCCGAACACCGGCACATCGACCTTGCGGAACATGTTCAATCCCTTGCGGGCATCCAAAAGGGCAATGTCCTGCGGGGTGGAAACGATGACCGCCCCCGTCAGCGGCACCCGCTGCGCCATCGTCAACTGCGCGTCACCGGTGCCCGGCGGCATGTCGACCACCAGCACGTCCAGTTCACCCCAATTGACGTCGCGCATCATCTGTTCCAGCGCCGACTGCACCATCGGCCCGCGCCAGATCATCGGCGTTTCCTCGTCCACCAGGAAGCCCATGGACATGACCTTGATGCCGTAGTTTTCCATGGGGTCCAGGGTCTTGCCGTCGGCCGAGGCCGGCTGTCCGGTAATGCCCATCATGCGGGGCATCGAGGGCCCGTAGATGTCGGCATCCAGCAGGCCAACGGAATGACCCTCGGCGGCGAGGCCGAGCGCCAGATTGGCCGCCGTGGTCGATTTGCCGACGCCGCCCTTGCCCGAGGCCACGGCGATGATCGAACGCACGCCGGGCAGCATATCGGCGCCGGCCTGGGGGGCAGGTTGCCCATGGCCGTGCCCGCCGGGGCGTTGCTGGCCGGACTGAGGCGGCGGTGGGGCCGCGTTGGCGGCACCCTTTTTCTCGGCCGTCAGCACGGCGGTCACCGTCAGCACACCGTCCATGGCATGCACGGTTTTTTCCGCTTGTTTGCGGACTTCTTCCATGTCGCCGGCGCGGGCGGGGTCGATCTCGATGGCGAATGCCACGTGACCGTCCTTTTCCTGCAGGCCCTGGATCATCTGGGCTTCGACCAGATTTCGGCCCGTGGCCGGGTCGGTCACGGTGGCCAAGGCCTCCAGGATCGTTTGCGGGTTCAACTGCGCCATCCTTGAAATCTCCGGGTTATAAGACGATATTCGCCCTGCGTCCGGGTTAATGCCCCATCGGCGGGTATGGATGCAAGTCCGTGCTTCACCAGGCGGACTTGTGGCCCGCGGGCGCGGGACGATAAGCAAATGGCGTCTGGGCCGCGGAATGCAAGGCCTGGATAGCAGGAAACAGGGTACCCGAAGGGGTGCCGATAACATTAAGAACAGAGAGGTAATCCCGGAACATGGCGTGGAAACCACAAGGTGGCGGTCCCTGGGGCGGCGGCGGAGGCGGCGGCGGCCCATGGGGCGGGGGTGGCGGCGGACCTCGCGGTAGCGGGCCGACCCCGCCCGATATCGAGGAATTGCTCAGGAAGAGCCAGGACAGCATGAAGAAATTCATGCCCGGCGGCGCCGGTGGCGCCAAGGGTGTGGTGATCGGCTTGTTGATTGCCGCGGCACTGTGGGTGGGGCTGACCGTGCCCTACCGCATCCAGCCCGGCCAACAGGGCGTGGAACTGCTGTTCGGTGAATTCGTCAAGCGCACGGGGCCGGGTCTCAACTTCTGGTTCCCGGGTCCGGTTGGCGAAGTCATCAAGGTCGACGTTGAAAACACCAACACCATCAACATCGGTTTCCGCGGTCCCGGCAATGTGGGCCGGGGAACCGGCGCGCGTGACGTGACGCTGGAAAGCCTGATGCTGACCGGTGACCAGAACATCGCCGACATCGATTTCATCGTGCAGTGGCGTATCAAGGACGCTGCTGATTACCTGTTCAACATTCGCGATCCGGAAGTCACCATCAAGGTGGCGTCGGAAAGCGCCATGCGCGAGATCGTCGGCCAGTCGACCCTGGAAGAAGCGATCACCAAAAACCGCGCCGGCGTCGAAGCCAAGACCCGCGATTTGTTGCAGCGTATTCTCGATAGTTACGGTGCCGGTGTCGCCATCGCTGAATTGAAGATGCAAAAGGCGGATCCGCCCAAGGAAGTCATCGACGCCTTCAACGACGTGCAGCGTGCCCGTCAGGACCAGGAACGGTCCGTCAACGAAGCCGTTGCCTTCCGCAACGACATCGTGCCACGGGCCAAGGGTGAGGCGGAAAAGCTGATCGCCGAGGCGACGGCCTACAAGGAACGGGTCATCAAGGACGCCCAGGGTGAAGCCGAACGCTTCCTCTCGGTCTACAACGCCTATCTGACCAATAAGGACGTGACCAAGCGGCGGCTTTATCTGGAGCGCATGGAGGAAGTCCTGTCGAAAGCCGACAAGATGATCCTCGACCAGGGGGCCGAAGGCTCCAAGGTTGTGCCCTATCTGCCGCTTAACGAACTCCGCAAATCCCAGGGAGGTGCGAAATGAAACGCTCAGGTCTCTTCATCCTGGCGGTGATCGTCGCCGTTTCCGGGATATGCGCGTTCAGCGCGCTGTACACCGTTCGTCAGGACCAGCAGGCTTTGGTTCTGCAGTTCGGTAATCCCGTGCATGTCGAACGGACGCCGGGCCTCAAGGTCAAGCTGCCGTTCCTTCAGAACGTGGAATACTACGACCGGCGCATCCTTGATCTGGATCCGCCGGTTCAGGAAGTCATCCTGGCTGACCAGAAGCGCATCAACGTGGACGCCTTCGCGCGTTATCGCATCGTCGATCCGCTTGAATTCCGCAAACGTGCCGGTACCGACGCCAACTTCCGTCAGGTGTTCGGCGGGCGTCTCAACGCCGGCATCCGCTCGGAAATCGGCAAGATCCTGCTGCCTGACATGTTGACCGACAAGCGCGCCCAGATCATGGAACGCGTGGCCAACTCGCTGCGCACCCAGGCGCCGGAATTCGGGGTCGAGGTCATCGACATCCGCATCGGCCGCACGGACCTGCCCGAAGCCACCTCGCAGGCGGTGTTCAACCGCATGCGGTCCGACCGTATCGCCGAGGCCGCGGAACTGCGCGCCAAAGGCGAAGAGCAGAAAACCCGGATTCAGGCCGAGGCCGAACGTGACAAGGTCATCATCCTGGCGGAGGCCCGGCGCAAGTCGGAAATTCTTCGTGGTGAAGGCGACGGCGAACGGACGCGTGTTCTCAACGGGGCCTACGGCAAGGATGCGGAGTTCTTCGACTTCTACCGCTCCCTGGATGCCTTGGGCGCCGCGCTGAACGAGGGTACGTCCATGGTTCTCAGCCCTAATTCGGAACTGTTCCAGTTCTTCAACGCGCTTAAGGACGGCACCACCCGCGCCCGCTGATGCGGGCCCGGGCGCCGTCCGGCAGCGGGGCCGGGACCTGATGGATGACTTCTACACGGCGCTCGGTCTCGTCCTGGTAATCGAGGGCGCGATCTACGCACTGTTCCCCGACGGCATGCAACGGGTGATGTCCCAAATGCAGGAAGTGCCGCCGGGGACCTTGCGCTTGGCGGGACTGGGGGCGGCGGTTGTCGGCGTGATCGTTGTCTGGGCAATCCGGGGGTAGGGGCGGCCGCGGTCGAGTAATTACGTCGGAAGCAGGCCGCATTGCCCAAAACATACCGGGTCAGAGCCATTCTACGGCCATATTCCCTGACCATATCAGGGGCATTCCAAAGGGCGCCCGGTCCTGGGTTCCCGATTGCACACTGTTTAATCTTTGCGGGGTCCGTGGCATGATCCCAGCCGGCATGATCCCGCATGTGACGGAAGGACTAGGTGTTAAGATGAACCAGATTCGTCTCTCCAGACAGGACGCGCCCATCGCGGCCGCCGATGACCGCTCTCCTCTGCGAATGGCCGGTCTCGGCGCTTTCGCCGCGGCGCTCGCGCTGGCCGCCTTCATGATCATGACGACCGTGGCGCAGGCGCGCACGGCCCCCGAAAGCTTCGCCGACCTGGCGGAGAAGTTGCTGCCCTCCGTGGTCAACATCTCGACGACCCAGGTTATCGAAAGCCGCGGCTTTGAAATGCCGCAGCTTCCACCCGGCTCTCCCTTCGAGGATTTCTTCAAGGAATTCTTCGACCGCGGCCAGCCCAACGGCGGCGGCAAGCCCCAGGCCCGCAAGGCCACGTCCCTGGGCTCTGGCTTCATCATCGACGACGCCGGCCATGTGATCACCAACAATCACGTGATCCAGGACGCCGACGAGATCGAGGTCATCCTGCAGGACGACACGCGCCTCAAGGCCACGGTTGTCGGCCGGGACCAAAAGACGGATATCGCGGTGTTGAAAGTCGATCTCAAGGGGCAGAAGTATCATGCCATCTCGTTCGGCGATTCGGAAAAATCCCGGGTCGGCGACTGGGTGGTCGCCATCGGCAATCCGTTCGGCCTGGGCGGTACGGTCACGGCGGGCATCATCTCGGCCCGCGGCCGCGACATTTCCGCCGGTCCCTATGACAACTTCATCCAGACCGATGCCTCCATAAATCGGGGCAATTCGGGCGGTCCGCTGTTCAACCTGGATGGTCAGGTCATCGGCATCAATACGGCCATCTTCTCGCCGTCCGGCGGCAGCGTCGGCATCGGCTTTGCCGTGCCCATGTCTACGGCCAAGCCGGTGATCTCCCAGTTGATCAAGCACGGCCAGGTCAAGCGCGGCTGGCTCGGCGTTCATATTCAGCAGGTCACGCCGGAAGTCGCCGAAAGCCTGGGCCTGAAGGAACCGACCGGGGCCCTCGTCGCCCAGGTGGTCGAGGACGGCCCCGCCGCCAAGGGCAAGATCCAGCGCGGCGACGTGATCCTGAGCTTCAACAAGCGCAAGGTGCCCGATATGCGCAAGCTGCCGCGCATCGTCGCCGATACGGAAGTGGGCGTCGACGTGCCGGTCGAGGTCTGGCGCGAGAACAAGAAGATCGACCTTAAGGTCAAGGTCGGCGAACTGCAGGAACAGGAACAGCAGGTCGCCGCGCGCACCGACAAGGGGGCCGGCGCCGAAGCCAAGCCTCAGGTGGTCGAAGATCTGGGCCTGAGCCTGTCGGTCATCACCGACGACGCGGTGCAGAAATTCAAGCTTGAAGGCGATGCCAAAGGCGTGCTGGTGACCGACGTGCTGAACGCGGGCCCGGCGGCGGAGAAGGGCGTGCGCCCCGGCGATTTGATCGTCGAGGTCGGCCAGGAAGAGGTCGGCGCGCCCGATGACGTGGTGCGCAAGGTCAAGGAAGCCCGCGACGCCGGCCGCAAGTCGGTTCTGCTTTTGGTGCAGGGGCAGAACGGCCTGCGCTTCGTGGCCATCCGGCTCGGTAAAAGCTAGGCCCTGGCCGCAATGATCGAATTGAAAACGGCGCCTTCGGGCGCCGTTTTCTGTTTACGCGGGTGCTGTGACGAATTGTTCCCGGCGGAAGCCCTGGGCGAATAGAAGCCCGGTCAGATCGGCGTGGTCCAACTTCACCCTGGCTGCGTCACGCAGGATCGGCTTGCCCCGGTAGGCGCAGCCAAGCCCCGCCGCCTGGATCATTTCCAGGTCGTTGGCGCCGTCGCCGATCGCCGCCGCGTCGGCCAGGCTCAGGCCGTTCTGGGCCGCCAATTTGACCAGGGCGTCGTATTTCGACGTACGGCCCAGGATCGGCTCCGTCACCCGGCCGGTCAGCTTGCCGCCTGCGATGATGAAGTCGTTGGCCATGTTGATGTGGAAACCGAGCCGTTCCGCGATGCGCGACGTGAAATAGGTGAACCCGCCCGACACCAGCGCCGTGGTCGCCCCCGAGGCAACCATGGTGCGGACCAGGGTCTCGGCGCCCGGTGACACCTCGATTGCGTTATAAGCCGTTTCCAGGGCCGTCTCCGACAGCCCTTTCAGCATGGCGACCCGTTCCCGCAGGGAGTCCTCGAAATTCAGTTCACCCCGCATGACGCGGTCGGTGATGGCGGCGATCACCTCGCCCTTGCCGGCGGCGTCGGCCACGTCGGTCAGGGTTTCCGAGGTCACGATGGTCGAATCCATGTCGGCGATCAGAAGCTTCTTGCGCCGTCCCGCCGCCGGCTGGGCGATGATATCGACTGGCGCGCCGTCCAGGCTCATGCGCACGGCGGCGTCGGCCTGATCGGCGGACAGGCCGTCGAAACCAAGATCACAGGCCAATCCTTCGGCCAGCCAATCCGGCCGTCCCGTTTCGGCACCCAGGCCATTGAGCCGGGCCGCCGCCTCGGCGACAATGCCGGTATCCAGTTCATCGCCTGGGGCGGCGATCAGCGTAACGACAAATTCCATGAAATGTCCGATCCGGCGACGGTTGAGTGACAGCGGGAGGGAAAGTGACCGATTTTCAAGCCCCTGAAAAGCCCCTGCGGGATGAAGAGCCCGCGACATCCGTTTTGATCGTCACGGGGCCGACGGCGGGCGGCAAGTCGGGCCTGGCGCTGGAACTGGCGGAACGTCTGGGCGGTTGGATCATCAATGCCGACAGCATGCAGGTCTACCGCGATCTCCGCGTACTGACGGCGCGGCCCGACGCAGCGGACGAAGCCCGCGTGCCGCACCGCCTGTTCGGCGTCCTGGGGGCGGAGGAACGTTGTTCCGTCGGGCGCTGGCTGGACATGGCGGTGGCCGAGATCGGGGCGGCGCGAGCGGCAGGCCGCCTGCCTATCCTGGTCGGCGGCACGGGCATGTATCTGCGGGCACTGACCGAAGGCCTGGCGCCCGTGCCCGAGGTGCCGGCGACGACGACGGCCGAGGCGGCGGCGCTTTACGATACCCTTGGGGGTGTTGCGTTCGCCGAGGTTCTGGCGGAACGCGATCCCGCTGCCGCGGAAGCGCTGCCACCGGGCGACCGCCAGCGCCTGATCAGGGCATATGCCGTGGCGCGGGCGACGGGGCGCACCCTGGCCGATTGGCAGAACGAAGCCCCCGCCGGTCCTTCGGTGGCCGCCCAATTCACGACGGTCCTGGTCCTGCCGCCGCGTGACGTCCTTTACGCCGCCTGCGACGCGCGCTTCACCATGATGCTCGACGGGGGGGCTATGGACGAGGTCCGGGCCCTGCTGGCGCGGGGCCTGGATCCGTCGCTGCCGGCCCTGCGCGCCGTCGGCGTGCGCGAACTGGGGGCGGTGATCCAGGGCGAGATGATCCTGGATCAGGCGGCGGACAAGGCGCGGCAGGCGACGCGGAACTACGCCAAGCGCCAGCTTACCTGGTTCCGCCATCAGCTTGCGCCGGATCTGACCCTTGACCGGGGCGGGGCGGTGGCCGCGGATGATGTCCTCGCCATTCTACGAAATTAAAAAAATTCATCCTGTCAGGAACGTGTAAGGCTTGGGGGAGATTCTCTTGTTTGGAGAGATTGTCTTTTTTTTGCCATCTCCTTCCTCTACACACCAACTTGCTGAACACGGGCGTGCCGGGGACCCGCAGCAAGAAGACCCTACTGACCACAACAACCAACGGCGTCGCGTGTCCGAGTCCAATCCCAATATTCTGATCGTCGAAGACGACCCCATGATCCGGTCGTTCCTCAAGGCTGTTCTTGAGGCGGAGGACTACGACGTCACCGAGGCCGAAACCGGGGCCGAGATGTTCGCTGCTCTGGACGGGAAAAACTTCGACGTCATCGTGCTGGATATCATGCTGCCTGACGGCAACGGCGTCGATTTCGCGCGAACCCTGCGCCGCACCTCGACCCTGCCGATCATTTTCGCGACTGCCGTGACCGATACGGACACCCGCCGCCACGCCATCGGCCTGATGCAGGTCGATTACGTGACCAAGCCGTTTGACGCCAAGGAACTGATGCTGCGGATCAAGAACATCCGCACCATGGCGCCGGTCATGGAAGACCCCAACGCCCGCAATCTGCCCAAGCCGGCCGCCGCCGATGCGGCGCCCTGGTACCGTTCGCCCCTGACCTGGGGCCCCGCAGCGGCCTTCCTGGTCATCGTCCTGGGCGGGGTTTTCCTGATTCCCGATGACGAGGACCCCGCAGCCCTGCGCGCCGAACAGTCCGCGGCTCAGGTCCAGCGCAACGCGAATACGGCCACCGCCGCCGCCCAGGCGGCAACGGATGCGGCCGCGGCCAACGCGGCGGCCCGGGCCGGCGGGTCGAGCGTCGTGCTGACGGATGCCGCGCCGGCATCGCAAGCCACGGGCGGCGCCGGCGTGGCGGCTGCCGGCGATGGCGACGGGCCGGTTACGGACGGATCCCCGGAACAAAAGATCGTCGAGGCCTGCGGCGAAATGCCGGTCAGCGAGCATTGGAACAACAATTCGATCAAGCGGATACTGCGTTATGTGCGGTTCGTACACCGGGGAAACTGGGGCGAATACCTGGAAACCTGGGTCGAACGCCTGAAGAACGTGCAGGACCTGGAGGCCTCGGGAAAGCCCATCGAGTTGCAGAAGAAGGGCGTCATCCTGTCGGGTCAGGAATTGGAGAAATACGTCGACCTGATGGAAAGCCGGGTCCGTTTTCTGCGCTGCGCCAGCCAGATCGTTCAGACGATCAAATAGGCGTGGTAATCAGGCGTGGCGGAATTCCGCCGGTCAGCGAAAAAATTTTGAAATATTATTTCGCAATAAGCGGAAAAAACTTGCCGTTTATTGCATTTTAATGGTTGACCCCCTAAATCACCTTCATTAAGTTCCGTGGCTCCCCGGCGGGCCCCGGTTCCGCTGGGGTTTTTGTGGCATCCGCTGATGTGCCACCGGCCGCAAGCCGGGAAAATGGGGCGCCCGACGGCAGGGGGCCCCACTGGGATTCTGAGATCAAGAGGACTGAACGATGGCCAGGAAGAAGATGCAGGGCGCCGAGATCGTGATCGAGGCCCTGAAAGAGCAAGGCGTCACCGAAATCTTCGGATATCCGGGCGGTGCCGTATTGCCGCTCTACGACGCCATTTTCAAACAGAACCAGATCCGCCACATCCTGGTCCGTCAGGAAGGCGGCGCCGTGCACGCGGCCGAAGGCTATGCGCGCTCGACCGGCAAGGTCGGCGTGGTCCTGGTGACCTCGGGCCCCGGCGCCACCAACGCGGTCACCGGCCTGACCGACGCCCTGATGGATTCCATCCCCATCGTCTGCCTGACCGGGCAGGTGCCGACGCATCTGATCGGCAACGACGCCTTTCAGGAATGCGATACCACCGGCATCACGCGCCCCTGCACCAAGCACAACTACCTGGTGAAGGACGTCAACGACCTGGCCGGTGTGGTGCACGAAGCTTTTCATGTCGCGCGTTCCGGCCGCCCGGGCCCGGTCGTCATCGACCTGCCCAAGGACGTGATCATGGCCATGGGGGCCTATCAGGAAGCAGGCACGGCGCCGGCCGAAAAATACAGCCCCCGCGTCAAGGGCGACCAAAGCGCCATCGCCGAGGCCGTGCGCCTGCTGGCCGGCGCCAAGAAGCCGATCATCTATGCCGGCGGCGGCGTCATCAATTCCGGGCCCAAGGCGTCCAAGCTGCTGCAGGACCTGGTCAAGCTGTCGGGGGCACCCTGCACGCTGACCCTGATGGGCCTGGGCGCCTATCCGGCCTCGGACAAGCAGTTCGTCGGCATGCTCGGCATGCACGGCACCTACGAAGCCAACCTGGCCATGCACGGCTGCGACGTCATGATCTGCGTCGGTGCGCGGTTCGATGACCGCATCACCGGCCGGCTTGATGCCTTTTCGCCGGGGTCCAAGAAGGTCCATATCGACATCGACCCGTCGTCGATCAACAAGAACGTGCCCGTGGACGTGCCGATCGTCGGCGACGTGGCCAGCGTGCTGACCGACATGATCAAGAAGTGGAAGGCCTTGAAGCCCAAGCAGGATCAGGGGGCCATGAAGAAATGGTGGGGCCAGATCGACCAATGGCGCGCGAAGAAGTGCCTGGCGTTCCAGCAGAAGGGCGACACCATCAAGCCGCAGCACGCCATCCGGCGGTTGTTCGAGCTGACCCAGGGGCGCGAGACCTTCGTCACCACCGAGGTCGGCCAGCACCAGATGTGGGCGGCCCAGTACTACAACTTCGACAAGCCGAACCATTGGATGACCTCCGGCGGGCTGGGCACCATGGGCTACGGCCTGCCGGCCGCCATGGGCGTGCAGGTGGCTCATCCGGATGCCCTGGTCGTCGATATCGCGGGCGAAGCCTCGACCCTGATGAACATTCAGGAAATGTCGACCATCGTTCAGTACCGCCTGCCGGTGAAGGTGTTCATCCTGAACAACGAATACATGGGCATGGTGCGCCAGTGGCAGGAACTGCTGCATGGCGGGCGCTATTCGGAAAGCTACATGGAAAGCCTGCCCGACTTCGTGAAACTGGCAGAAAGCTTCCATGCCGTCGGCCTGCGCGCGACCAAGGCGAGCCAGCTGGACGACGTGATCAAGGAAATGATCGAGATCGATCGGCCCGTGATCGCCGATATCGCCATCGACAAGTTGGAAAACTGCTTCCCCATGATCCCCTCGGGCGCGGCCCATAACGAGATGCTTCTGGGCCCGAACGACAAGGCCGAGAAGCCGATTTCCGAACAGGGCATGGTGCTGGTCTAAATCACCCCGCCGCGCCCGGATGACAGCGTGAGTTGACAACCGGGACAACGCAGCTAAAACAAGGGCCGCCGCCGTTTCCGCGGCGGCGATTTCTGGGAGTTCCCAAGACGTGAGCGAGCCTTCCAAGGAAGTGAACCGGCATACCATCGCCGTTCTGGTCGACAACGAACCGGGCGTGCTGGCCCGTGTCATCGGTCTGTTTTCCGGGCGCGGCTACAACATCGAAAGCCTGACCGTGGCCGAGACCGACCATGCCAAGGCCCAGTCGCGGATTACCGTCGTGACCTCGGGCACGCCGATGATCATCGAACAGATCAAGGCGCAGCTGGGCCGCCTGGTGCCGGTCCACAAGGTCGCGGACCTGACGCTTGAGGGCGCCCATGTGGAACGCGAACTGGCCCTGGTCAAGGTCGTCGGCAAGGGCGAGAAGCGGGTCGAGTCCTTGCGCATCGCCGATATCTTCCGCGCCCGCGCCGTCGACAGCTCCAACAATTCCTTCGTGTTCGAAATTGTCGGCGCCGCGTCCAAGATCGACGCCTTCATCGAATTGATGCAACCGCTGGGCCTGTCCGAGGTCTCGCGCACGGGTGCGGCCGCCATCTCGCGCGGCAACAAGCCCATCTGAACCCAACACCTGACAACACTCAAGAACGACTGAAACGACTGATCGGAGAATTTTAGAAATGCGTGTCTATTACGATCGCGACGCCGACGTGAAC
Source organism: uncultured Rhodospirillaceae bacterium (assembly GCA_963972065.1). GTDB lineage: Bacteria > Pseudomonadota > Alphaproteobacteria > Rhodospirillales > Casp-alpha2 > UBA1479. The sequence continues at coordinate 37,116 of CAXAVJ010000014.1, read as the reverse complement.
CTGGTGAAATCCAAGAAGGTGGCCATCGTCGGCTACGGCAGCCAGGGCCACGCCCATGCGCTGAACCTTCGGGACTCGGGCGTCAAGGAAGTGGCCGTGGCTCTGCGCCCCGGTTCGGCCAGCGCCAAGACGGCGGAAGGCGACGGCTTCAAGGTCATGACCGCCGCCGACGCGGCCAAATGGGCGGATCTCATCATGATCCTGTCCCCGGACGAAGGTCAGGCCGATCTTTACAACGACCACCTGAAAGACAACATGCGCGAAGGCACCGCGCTGGCCTTCGCCCATGGTCTGAACGTGCACTTCGGTTTGATCGAGCCGCGCGCCGACATGGACGTGTTCATGATCGCGCCGAAGGGCCCGGGCCATACCGTGCGCTCCGAATACCTGCGCGGTGCCGGTGTGCCGTCGCTCGTCGCCGTTCACCAGAACGCATCCGGCAATGCCCTGGAAGTCGCCCTGTCCTATGCCTCGGGCCTGGGTGCCGGCCGTTCGGGCATCATCGAAACCACCTTCCGCGAAGAATGCGAAACCGATCTGTTCGGTGAGCAGGCCGTGCTTTGCGGCGGTCTGACTTCGCTGATCCGCGCCGGTTACGAAACCCTGGTCGAAGCCGGTTACGCCCCGGAAATGGCCTATTTCGAGTGCTGCCACGAAGTGAAACTGATCGTCGACCTGATCTACGAAGGCGGCCTCGCCGACATGCGCTATTCCGTGTCCAACACGGCCGAATGGGGCGACTACGTCTCCGGCCCGCGGGTCATCGACGCCGGCGTCAAGGCGCGCATGAAGGACGTCCTGACCGACATCCAGACCGGCAAATTCGTCAAGGATTGGATGCTCGAATGCAAGGCCGGCCAGCCGCAGTTCAAGGCCGAACGCCGCCTGTGGGGCGAACACCCGATCGAGGAAGTGGGCGCCAAGTTGCGCGGCCTGATGCCCTGGCTGTCCGAGAACAAGCTGGTCGCCACGACCAAGAAGTAAGTCCGGTTCATCGGATAAAGACGAAGGGGCGCTCTGTCGGGCGCCCCTTTTCTTATGGTCCCAGCAGGTCGCCGAACCCCCAGATCAGGGTGCCCAGGGCGATCACCGCGACCTCAAGGGTTTTCACCCTGCGCGGAATTTCCGCCGGATCTTCGGCCAGCCAAGTGACGACCCAATTGGAAGGGTCCGCATTGTCGCGCGCCTTTTTCGTGGTCAGCCGCCGGACCGCGCCGCGGATGCTGCGTTCGATAAAGCCGTCGATGTTGAAATAGGCGAACACGATCCCCAGGACCACCAGCAACGAGCCGGCCCGCGATAGCCATGTCCAGTCGTCCGTCCCCTTGCTGACCGTGAGGCCAACGAACAGGACGGCGCAGGACGCGCCGAGAAACAGGGCCACGGCGGCGGGGCCGCCGATGCGGGGTTTCGTCATCCCTGCATCCTAGCCGGTTTTCGGCTTAAGCGCCGCTTCCAGCGCCGCCCCCACCACCACCATATGCGGGATGACGTAGGCGAAAATGTCCATCACCCGGAGCAGCGCCGTGGGGTCGGCCATCGGCACCGGCCCCGGATTGCGCGCCTTGGCCTTGGCCAGCAACTGGCCGATCAGGGGTTTGCACGCATCCGCGAAGGCATGGGTGGCGGCATCGATCTCCGGCAGGGCCGGGTCGAGCCGCCCGGCCACCAGATCCATGAAACCCGGCCAATGGGCGAAATGCAGGTACATGGTCGGCGTCACGTCCACAGGCGCCCCGGCGATCTCGACCTTGGGGATGGTGCGGCAGATATGGGTGATGGTCTCCCGCGGGCCGTCGTCCAGGCCCGCCAGTTTCAGCGGCCGGGGCAGGTCCGGCGGCGGGGCCGGGGGCGTGGCGGCGGCTTCGGAAAAGGGCTGTGTGGGCGGCGGCATGTCGTCGCCCGCGATCAGCGCCCGCGCGGCCCCCACGGCGATCAGGTTGACCGGGTTCATGCGGTTGTAGCTGGTCAGCATATGGCCGACGGTCGCCCGCGCCTCGGCGTCCAGGCCCGCATTGGTCAGGTCGTCCGGTGTGAAGGCGGGCAGGGGCACGGCCCCCTGGTCGGCAACGATCCGCCATACGGCCGTGCCCGGCCATCCGGCCTCCACATCCGGCCCGACGGCGGCCCAGATCCAATCCAACAGGCCCGGATAGGTCGCCATATGGCGAAAGATCAACGCGGGCGAACCGGACCCGGCGGCGGTCATCAGGTTGCGGTAGACGCGAAGCGTGGCCGGATCGGCGTCGGCGAAATGGACTTCGGGGAAGGTGGTCATGGGCGAAGGTTAACCGCCCTCAAGCCCCCCGTCACTTGACAAACCGGTGTCCAACATCATTTATTCTCTGTTAAGCCTGTCCCCGTATCCTTTCCGGAATGACGGATGAACCGACAGGCGGTTGGAACAGACCGATGCAGACGCAGGACATGACCATCGAACGGCGAATTCCCGGGGGCAGCGATGCTGGCCCGGCGACGCTGCCTGCGCGCATTCTTCTTCCGCTAAGCCTGCTCAATCTCGACCTTCTGGGGCTTCGACTTATTCGCCCCTGAGTGGCGCAGCGGATACCAGGGACCATTCCGGCTTTTTGAACCAAAAAAACCGAGTCCATCCCGACCAAGGGACCGCGAACGCTCAGGGGATTGACGAGCAAGCGACCCTATTTGCCGGGCCGGACCCTATCCATCCCATCCGAGGGCGGCCCAAAGAGATTTCGGAAGGACCAGACCAATGACCATCGTTACCGAACGCGACCCCAACCAGGTCATCATCTTCGACACCACCTTGCGCGACGGCGAACAGTCGCCGGGGGCGTCCATGAACCTGGAAGAGAAACTCCGCATCGCCAAGGTGCTGGAGGACATGGGCGTCGACGTCATCGAAGCCGGCTTCCCCATCGCCTCGGAAGGTGATTTCGAGGCCGTCTCGGAAATCGCCAAGACCATCAAGAATTCGACCATCGCCGGCCTGGCGCGCGCCACCCGGGGGGATATCGAACGCGCCGGGGCGGCCGTCAAACATGCCGAACGCGGGCGCATCCACACCTTCATCGCCACCAGCCCCCTGCACATGCAGTACAAGCTGCAGATGGAGCCGGAACAGGTCCTGGAGCGCATCACCGAAAGCGTGGGCATGGCCCGCAACCTGATCGACGATGTCGAATGGTCGGCCGAGGACGGATCGCGCTCCGAGTTCGAATTCCTGTGCCGTTGCGTCGAGGCCGCCATCAAGGCTGGGGCGTCGACCATCAACATCCCGGATACCGTCGGTTATGCCGTGCCCGAGGAATACGCGGCCTTGATCAGGAACCTGATTGAGACCGTGCCCAATTCGGATCAGGCCGTGTTCTCGGTCCATTGCCACAACGACCTGGGATTGGCCGTGGCCAATTCCCTGGCCGCCGTGGTCGCGGGGGCCCGTCAGGTCGAATGCACCATCAACGGGCTGGGCGAACGGGCGGGCAACTGCTCCATGGAAGAAGTCGTGATGGCGCTGAAGACCCGTCAGGACGCCATGCCGTTCACCACCAATATCGACGCCACGCATATCACCCGCGCGTCGCGCATGGTGTCGTCGGTCACCGGCTTCCCGGTGCAGCCCAACAAGGCCATCGTCGGCGCCAATGCCTTCGCCCATGAATCGGGCATCCACCAGGACGGCATGCTGAAGAACGCCCAGACGTATGAGATCATGACTCCGGAAAGCGTCGGCCTGACCAAGTCCAAGATCGTCCTGGGCAAGCATTCCGGGCGCAACGCCTTCAAGACCAAGCTGGAGGAAATGGGCTACAAGCTGGGTGACAACGCCTTGAACGAAGCCTTCAAGCGCTTCAAGGACCTGGCCGATCTGAAGAAAGACGTGTTCGACGAAGACCTGGTGGCTCTGGTCGACGATGACACCCGGGTCAACGACCGCATCAAGCTGACCAGCCTGGAAATCCAGTGCGGCACCGTGCACCGCCCGCCCAAGGCGGCGATGGAGCTGGAAATCGACGGTGAGGCGAAGTCCTGCGAAGGCACCGGCGACGGGCCCGTGGACGCGGCCTTCAACTGTATCAAGACCCTGTTTCCCCATGGTGCGCGCCTGCAATTGTATCAGGTCCATGCGGTGACCCAGGGCACGGACGCCCAGGCGGAAGTGACCGTCAGGCTCGACGACGACGGCGAACGCACGGCCCAGGGCGCGGCCGCCGATACGGACACCATGGTCGCCTCGGTGAAGGCTTATGTGACCGCGCTCAACAAGTTGTTGGCCAAACGGGAGAAAAAGGCGCCCGAGGCGATGTCGGCATAGAGACAAATGCCATCCCTCGGCCACAGATTGGCCCTTTAAACGGCTGAATCTTTCCGTTAAAAGACCCAATATGGTGCAGGGGACATTGTCCCCTGCACCCATATATCGTGGCCCGGGACCCTAATCCGGGTCGGTACCGAGGGATACATTCATCGGACCCCCGCCCCACCGTTTCCGGGGCGCGCCCCGGGGCCCCATGACACAGAGACAAGGCTGAACGCTTCATGTTCTCGCGACTTTTCGGGTTTCTTTCCGCGGACATGGCCATCGACCTGGGCACGGCCAACACGTTGGTCTACGTCAAGGGCAAGGGCATCGTCCTGAACGAACCGTCGGTGGTTGCCATCGCCGAGGTCAAGGGCAAGAAGCATGTTCTCGCCGTCGGCGAGGAAGCCAAGCAGATGCTCGGCCGAACGCCCGGCAACATCCGCGCCATCCGCCCGCTTCGCGACGGCGTCATCGCCGACTTCGAAGTGGCCGAGGAGATGATCAAGTACTTCATCCGCAAGGTTCACAACCGGCGCTCGTTCGCGAGCCCGCTGGTCATCGTCTGCGTGCCCTCCGGCTCCACCGCCGTCGAGCGCCGCGCGATCCAGGAATCGGCGGAAAGCGCCGGGGCGCGGAAAGTGTTTCTGATCGAAGAACCGATGGCTGCGGCCATCGGCGCCGGTCTGCCGGTGACGGAGCCCACGGGTTCCATGGTCGTCGACATCGGCGGCGGCACCACGGAAGTCGCCGTGCTGTCCTTGGGCGGCATCGTCTACGCCCGTTCGGTCCGCGTCGGCGGCGACAAGATGGACGAGGCGATCATCGCCTACATCCGCCGCAACCATAACCTGCTGGTCGGCGAAGGCTCCGCCGCCCGCATCAAGGAAGACATCGGTTCCGCCTGCGCGCCGGAAGACGGCGAAGGCCAGACCATGGAAATCAAGGGCCGCGATCTGATGAACGGCGTGCCCAAGGAACTGGTCATCAGTCAGCGCGAAATCGCCGAAAGCCTGGCCGAGCCGGTGGGCGCCATTATCGAAGCGGTCAAGGTGGCGCTCGAGCACACGGCCCCCGAACTGGCCGCCGACATCGTCGACAAGGGCATCGTGCTGACCGGCGGCGGGGCGCTGCTGGGCAATCTGGATCTGGTCCTGCGCCATGACACGGGCCTGCCCGTGTCGATCGCCGACGATCCCCTGTCCTGCGTCGTGCTCGGCACCGGCCGCGCGCTTGAGGAAATGAAGCGCCTCAAGGACGTCCTCACCACGATGTATTAGTCGCAAAACCCGAGCCCGCCACCGGCGGGCGATGGTTGTTTTGCGCGAACAAACCCAATGGGAATCGCAAAACCCGAGCCCGCCACCGGCGGACGACGGTTGTTTTGCGCAGATCAGGCGATCAAAGTGGAAGGGGCGTCGCCTCTTCCTTGATGATATCCGGCAGGTAACGTCGGCGCTGTTGCGTGCGAAAGCGCCAGATCATCAGCACCGCCGCCGCCGTCAGGCCGATCACGAAACCGGCCCAGACCCCTTCCGTCCGCCATCCCGCACCGAAGGCAAGCCAGACCGCCGACCCGGCGCCCAGACCCCAATAGCTGACCCCCGCGATGACCATGGGAAGGGCCGTGTCGTTGAGGCCGCGCAAGGCCCCCGCCGCCACGGCCTGCAGGGCGTCGACGATCTGGAACATGGCGGCCAGCATCAACAGGGCGGCGGCAAGGCTCAGAACCTCGGCCGCGTCGGCGCGGGCCGTGTCCAGGAACAGGCCCGCAAAAGGTTCGGGAACGGTCACGATCACGCCGGTCATGACGGCGGCGAACAGCACACTGACGGCGATGGCCGACCACCCGGCGCGGTAGGCGCCGGACACGTCCCGCCGCCCGGCGGCATGGCCGACGCGCACGGTCGCGGCCTGGCTCAGCCCCATGGGCACCATGAAGGTGATGTGCGGCATCTGCATGGCGATCATATGGGCGGCGATGGCGACGGCGCCGAACTGACCGATCACGAACACGGCGCCGATGAAAAACCCGGCCTCCATCACCGAAATCGCCGCGATCGGCGCGCCGATGCGGAAGATCTGGCGAAAGATGCGCCAGTCCGGCCGCCAGAAGCGGACGAACAACTGATACTTGTTGAACGGCCGCCGCCATTGGATGATCGCGGCCAGGGCGAGCACCATCAAGATGTTCACGGCCGTCGTGGCGATCCCGGCCCCCACCAATTCCAGGCGCGGCAGGCCGAAGTTTCCGAAGATCAGGCCGTAATCCAAAAGCGCGTTGAGCGGCACCCCCGCCAGCATGACCCAAAGCGCGGCCATGGGCCGGCCCAGGGCCGCCACGAAGTTGCGCAGCACGGTGAAGATGATGCCGGCGGGCAGGCACCACATCAGGGTGCTCATATAGGCCTCGGCATGGGGCAGGGCTTCCGGCGGCTGGTCGGTCCAGGCGAGCAAGACACCCGCATGGGAAAAGGCCGCGACAAAGGGTGTCACCAACAGGATGGCGACCCATAGGCCCTGGCGGATGACGCGGCGGACGATCCGGGGTTGCCGCGCGCCGAAGGCCTGTGCGGCCAGCCCCGCCGTCGACATCGTCACGCCGACGCAGACGATATAGCCGATAAAAAAGATCATCATGCTCAACGATGCGCCGGCCAGGGGTTCGGGGCCCAGGCGGCCGATCATCGCCGTGTCCGTGGTCAGCATGGCGACCCAGGCGATCTGGGTCGCGACGATGGGTGCTGCCAGGCGGAACAGCTGCACCAGCTCCGTGCGCCAGACGGCGGACAGTCGGGAAGGCTTTGCGGATGTGCCGGGGATGAGGGCGGTCATGGGTGAAATCCGTCGTTGGGTTTCGAAAACAGGAAATGAAGACAAAAAAAGCGGACCCGAAGGTCCGCCCGTAACATGGCCATTTCATGAAGGGGCCGCGCTAGGGCGTCTTGCTCCGGACAAGGGAGACCGGCAGGGCCGGGACAGGCGCATAGACGCCGCCGGAGATGCCGGTGCTGACGGAGAAATGGGAAATGTGCTGGTCCATGGCGGGGCTTATAGCCCCGTCGCCCTGCAAAGAAAAGTCGAAAGACGCGGTGTCATGCACCCGACGGGCGTATGGCCCAGTCGGTGAACGGACTTGAATGCATTTTGAACTTTTCGTTCGGGTCCATGAAATCGTGCGTGTGGACGACGACCCGGTCGTCCTCGATCAGCACCACGCAATAGGCGGGCGGCTCGAAGCTCGCCGTCATTTCCTCGTTCACCATGTCGAGCCAAACCTGCTGGTTCAAGCCGCGCAGGGTGGAATAGGGTATGCCCCGCCAGCTGCCGGAAATGGGCCGATGGACATGGCCGAAGAACAGATGACGGATGCGCGCCTTGTGCGGCTCGATCACGGCCTGGAATGCGTCCTTCTGCTGCAGACCGATGCGGTCCATGGCAGGAATGCCGACGTCGAAGGGCGGATGATGCATGAACAGGAACAGGTCCTGCCCCTCGGACGCGGCCAGGGCCTCGGCCAGCCAGGCCTGGCGGTCTTCACAGAAATGCCCCGCCGAGGTGCCTTCCAGCACCGTATCCAGGAAGATGAACCGGCCTGCGGGGGTGTCCAGGGTCGATTGAATAAAGCCGTTTTCATCAGCGGGCTGATCCGGGAAATGCGCGCGCAGCACATCGCGGGCATCGTGGTTTCCGGCCAATACGTGGACGGGCATGGCAAGCGGCGCCAGGCCGTCGGCAAGGTTCTGGAACGCCGCCGGCTCGCCCCAATGGGTCAGGTCGCCGGTCACCACCGCCATCGCGGCATCCCCGTGGTGAGCGTTGATGTCGGCCACGGCGGCATCCAAGGCAGGGCGGGGATCGCGACCATAGAGGGTCTTGCCCGGGGGCACGAAATGGGGGTCGGTCAGATGAATGAATTTCATGGCGGGTGGGTCCTGATCGTCGGCGGGGGCCGGGGGAGAATAGCCGGATGTCGGGTCGTCCGGCCAGCCGTCAGGCTGCAAAGCCGGTATTTGTTCGAATTAACCTTAAAATACCGGCTTAGGCAGTTGTTTTTTTTGGTAAATGGCGCTACGCGTCATTAACCGTCGATTAACGCGAATCGGCGACAAGGATAAAGATAAATGGGAGGTCGGGAGTTGCGGCCCTGCGGCTGGTTTTGGGGACCGGACGGGGGGGCGTGGGTAATGTAATGGGCAGGAAGGACGTCCTGGGGTGAAGGAACCGCATTCATTTTCGCGGGTCGCGCAGCCGATTCGCAATTTCGCCCAGCGCTTCGCTTATGTGGGGCTGGTCGTGGCGGCGTTCGCCCTGATGATGCTTGCCAAGGTCGATACCATCTTGGTCGAACGCGCACGGACCCATATGACCGACGCCGTTGCCCCGATCCTGGATGTGCTGTCGCGGCCGCTTGATACGGTGAACCGTGGCGTCGCCGAAGTTCAGGCCATGAAGAACCTGTATGAAGAGAACACACAGTTGCGCGAGGAGCGCATGCGGCTCATGCATTGGAAATCCGTCGCCGAGAAGCTGGAGGCGGAAAACCGGGTCCTCAAGGAACAACTCAACGTCATTCCCGAGCGCGAGGCGAGCTTCGTTACCGCGCGGGTCATTGCTGATACGGGCGGCGCATTTTCTCAAAGCGTGATTGTTAACGCGGGTGCGCGCGAGGGGGTCGAGAAGGGCCAGGCGGCGGTTACCGCCGATGGCTTGGTCGGCCGGGTCATCGATGTCGGCAGCCGGTCCGCCCGGGTCCTGCTGTTGACCGACATCAACGCCAAGATTCCGGTTCTTGTCGATCCGACCCGCACGCGGGCGATCATGGCCGGGGCCAACCTGGCGAAGCCGCGCCTGACCTGGCTGCCGCCGGGGGCGGTGGTATCCGTGGGCGATAGCGTCGTCACCTCGGGCCATGCCGGCGTGTTTCCGCCGGGCCTACGCGTCGGTCAGGTCGCCGCCGTCGGCGAGGGTGGGCTGATTGTTCAGCCCTATGTCGACCTGACGCGTCTGGAATACGTGCGCATTCTCAATTTCGGTTCGGGCGGAATCCTGCAATTGCCGCAGCGTTCCATCGATGCCGACGTGCCGGGCAAGGAGCGGGGACGCCGTCCATGAGGCCGACTTTCTGGCAACGTCTGGATGCCTTCGCTCGCAACCTGACGCCGGTCGCGTTGACCTTGGTCCTGGTCGTTCTCAACGTCGTGCCGACCCATATTCCGGGCATCGCCCGGGTGCTGCCGGTGCTGCCGCTGATTTCCATATTCTACTGGTCGATCCATCGCCCGCACCTGATGCCGGCCCCTGCCGTGTTCCTGATCGGCCTGTTCCAGGACGGCCTGACGGGGGCTCCCATGGGATTGCATGCCTTGATTTTCCTGGCCGTGCAGGGGGTTGTGCTGTTCCAGCACAAATTCTTCATGGGCAAGTCGTTTTTCGTCCATTGGCTGGGCTTCGGACTGGTCGGGGCCGGGGCGGCGGCGCTTAGCTGGGCCCTGCTGTCGGCCTTTCACGTTACCCTGTTCGCGGCCGACGCCATCGTTTTCCAATACATCATGACCGTCGCCGCTTTTCCGCTGTTCGCGTTCATCTTCTCGCGCTGGCAGCAGGCATTTTTGAAACTGGATTGATCCGATGCATGGGGATCAAGAACGCCAAAAACTATTCGCCCGCCGCACCGTGATGCTGGTGGGGGGTAAGCTGGCGCTCGTCTCCATGCTGGCCGGCCGCATGTATTACCTGCAGGTGGTCAAGGCCGAGCAATACAAGATGCTGGCCGACGAAAACCGCATCAGCCTGCGTCTGCTGGCGCCGCCGCGTGGCCGCATCGTCGACCGTTTCGGCCTTCCACTGGCCGATAACAAGCAGAACTACCGCGTCATGCTGGTGTCCGAGGACACCCGTGGGCTCGGCGTCGACGGGGCGCTTGACCTGCTGCATGACATCGTGCCGATGAGCATTGGCGAACGCCGGCGGGTCCTGAAGGAAGTCAGCCGCAACCGGTCCTTCGTGCCGGTGACGCTGCGCGAAAACCTGGAATGGGAAGAGGTCGCGCGGATCGAGGTCAACGCCCCCGACCTGCCCGGCGTGATGATCGACGAGGGGCAAAGCCGGTTCTATCCCTATGCTCAAAATCTGGCTCATGTCCTGGGCTATGTGTCGGCGGTGAGCGAGCGGGAAAAAACCGGCGACCGGCTGCTGGAACTGCCCGGCTTCCGCACGGGCAAGTCGGGGATCGAAAAGATCCACGACCTCAGCCTGCGCGGGTCCGGCGGCTCGTCCGAGGTCGAAGTCAACGCCTACGGCCGGGTGATCCGCGAACTGAACCGGCGCGAAGGCCTGCCCGGCGCCGAAATCCGCATGACCATCGACGTCGGCCTGCAGCTTGAGGTCTCCAAGCGTCTGTCCAAGGAGGTAAGTGCCTCGGCCGTGGTGCTCGACGTGCATACCGGTGATGTGCTGGCCATGGTTTCCCACCCCAGTTTCGATCCCAATGATTTCAACCGCGGCCTGGGGGTCGAGGAATGGAGCCGGCTGATCAACAATCCGGCGGCACCCCTGTCCAACAAGGCGATCGCCGGGCGCTACTCGCCGGGGTCGTGCTTCAAGATGCTGGTCGCCCTGACGGCGCTCGAGCGTGGCGTGATCTCGCCCACGGGCAAGGTTTATTGCGAAGGGTTCATGGAACTGGGCGATACCAAGTTTCATTGCTGGAAAAAGCACGGGCACGGCCTTGTCGATGTGAGCAGCGCCATCATTCAGTCCTGCGACGTCTATTTCTACGAAGTCGCGCGCCGAGTCGGCATCGACCGCATCGCGGAAATGGCGGAACGCTTCGGGCTCGGCGATGCGACCGGCCTGGACCTGCCCGGCGAAAAACAGGGTCTGATGCCGACCAAGGCATGGAAGCGCGAGGCCCGGGACCAGTCCTGGCACCAGGGCGAAACGCTGCTGGCCGGGATCGGCCAGGGTTATGTCCTGACCACACCGCTACAGCTTGCGGTGATGACAGCAAGGCTGGTCAACGGCGGCTTCGCCGTGTCACCGCAGTTGACCAAATCGGTCAGTACGACCGGCGTGCATGCGGTGCCCGAACATCACGAATTCCCCCAGATCAATGTCAGTCAGCGCAACCTGGCCCTGGTGCGCGACGCCATGACCCAGGTGGTCAATACGCCCCACGGGACGGCCCATGCCTCGGCGATCCACGATCCGCGCTATGTCATGGGCGGCAAGACCGGCACGGTGCAGGTCCGCCGGATCACCAAGGCCGAACGCGAACAGGGGGTGGTGAAGAACAAGGATCTGCCGTGGGAAGAACGGGACCACGCCTTGTTCGTCGGTTTCGCACCGGCGGAAAATCCCCGGTATGCGGTCGCCGTGGTGGTCGAACACGGCGGTGGCGGGTCCAGCGTCGCGGCCCCCATCGCCCGCGATATTCTGCTGACGGCCCAACGCCGTCAGTCGGCGCGCGACATTCCCATCAGCCAGACCAGCGGCAGTCAGGCGGCGCTTGATCTGCGCGGCACGGAAGACCGCGTCCGCCCCACGCCGGATCAGGGTTAGGGGGAGAGATCGATGGCCGTTCGCGAAGACGCCCTGAACCCGCCCAGCTTCACCCTGCGGCAAAAGCTGTGGCAGATGCATTGGTTGCTGATTTTACTGTTGGCGGCGGCCGCGTCGGTCGGCTTTGCCATGCTGTATTCGGCGGCGGGGGGTAATTTCGAGCCCTGGGCGTCGCGTCAGATGATGCGCTTCGGCGTCGGCATGGCCGTGCTCATCACCGTCGCCTTGATCGACATCCGGCTGTGGCTGAAATACGCCTATGTATTCTATCTGGGCACGGTGGCGCTTCTCGTCGCCGTGGAATTCATGGGCGAAGTCGGCAAGGGCGCGCAGCGCTGGCTTGATCTCGGCTATTTCGGCCTACAGCCCTCGGAGCTGATGAAGATCGCCTTGGTGTTGGCGTTGGCGCGCTATTTCCATGGCACCTCGATCGAGGATGTGCGCCGCATTCCCCACCTGTTCATCCCGGTTCTGCTGATCGCGGCGCCGGCGGCCCTGGTCCTGCGCCAGCCCGATCTGGGCACGGCGCTGATGCTGGTCATCACGGGGGCCGTGATCTTTTTCGCCGCCGGGGTGCGAATCTGGAAATTCGTGCTGGTCGGCGTCGTCACCGTGGCGGCGGCGCCCATCGCTTGGGGCTTCCTGCGCGATTATCAAAAACAGCGCGTGCTGACCTTCCTCAACCCGGAAAACGACCCGCTGGGGTCCGGCTATCACATCATCCAGTCGAAGATCGCCTTCGGGTCCGGCGGGCTGTTCGGCAAGGGGTTCCTGCAGGGCACGCAAAGCCATCTCAACTTCCTGCCGGAAATGCAGACCGACTTCATTTTCACGATGCTGGCCGAGGAATTCGGCATGGCCGGCGGGCTGGCGCTGCTCGGCCTTTATGTGGTGATCCTGATTTACGGGCTGGCCATCAGCGTGCGCTGTCGCACCCAGTTCGGCCGCCTGGTCGGCATCGGCGTGACCGCGACCTTCTTTCTTTACGTGTTCATCAACATGGCCATGGTCATGGGGTTGGTGCCCGTGGTGGGGGTGCCGCTGCCGCTGATTTCCTATGGCGGCACGGCCATGCTGACCTTGTTGTTCGGCTTCGGGCTGTTGATGGGGACCTGGATTCACCGCGATGTCATGGTCGGCCGGCGCGGCATCGGCGACGATGTTTAGGGCCGCGCCACAGCCCCATTCCGCGCTTTCCGACAAATCCTACTCAGGGGCGTCACTTCACCTCGACAAAGCCGGCCAAGCTTGCTAAAACCCCGCCCTCCATACGTGGTGCGGGCTGTTAGCTCAGTTGGTAGAGCAGCTGACTCTTAATCAGCGGGTCGTAGGTTCGAATCCTACACAGCCCACCAATTAAAACAAAGGCTTAGGGTCGATTTGTCAAAAATCCCCTAGGCCTTTTTGGTTATTTGGCACACATTTGGTACACTTCATCCTGACAATGGCTGGCAACGGTGTAAGTCGGTGCCATCGGTCTGAACGTCCAGTCCACGGAGGGGCTAATGGCGACGATCCAGGAACGAGCCGGCAGGGATGGAAAGCCTCGCTATCGAGTGTTGGTGCGAAAGCGCGGGTTCGCGCCTCAGTCTGCGACATTCGAGCGGAAGACGGATGCAAAGTCCTGGGCTAAGTCCGTCGAGTCTGCGATGGAGGAAGGGCGCTATCGGGACTTTGCGCGCGCCAAGCAACACACCTTGGGAGAACTCATCGATGTCTACATTGAGGACTACCTGAGTCGCAAACCCCGATCGTATAGAACGCAGAAACCGCAACTCTTGTGGTGGAAAAAGGTCCTCGGTGAAAAGAGACTTTCCGATCTGACTTCTGATGTAATTATGACGCATCGCAACAAGCTAGCGAAGCGGGTGATCGGTGAGGCGGAGAACGAGAGGACCATCAGTCCTTCCAGTGTTAACCGATACCACGCCGCGCTCAGCCATGCGCTGACCGTGGCGGTGAAGGAACTCCGTTGGTTGCCAAACTCGCCAATTCGTTCAATCTCTAAGCTGCCCGAGCCGAAAGGACGGACGCGCTATTTGGACGACGACGAACGCAAAAACCTGTTGAAGGAGTGCCTCGCGAGTTCGAACGTACATCTATATGCCATCGTTGTTTTGGCGCTCAGTACCGGGATGCGGAAAGGGGAGATACTCAGCCTCCGTTGGCCGCAGATTGATCTGGAGCGCGGGATCATCGTCCTCAACGACACCAAGAATGGTGAGCACCGGGGCGTGCCGCTGGTCGGGAAGGCACTTGAGATCGTCAAGGACTACGACAAGGCACGAACGGATGAAGACGAGATCAAATTGCTGTTTCCGGGCGTGGGCGGGGACAAGCCTATCGAGGTTAAGAAGGCGTGGCAGAAGGCGCTAGAGATGGCCAAGATCGAGGACTTCCGGTTCCACGACCTCCGGCACTCGGCGGCAAGCTACCTCGCCATGAATGGTGCATCCCTGCCTGAACTCGCGGCGGTCCTCGGTCACAAGACCTATGAGATGGTGAAGCGATACTCGCACCTTAGCGACAGCCATGTTTCCTCCGTCGTGGAGCGAATGAACAACAAGGTCTTCGGCGATGGATGAGCCAGATTGGAAAAAGGAAGAGGACTACGAGTACACAAAAGAATTCAACGGGGACCCTGCCGCTTGGGCTTGGGAATTTCTCAGGCGCAATCCAAACTACCTAGCCGATTATGCGAATTTGCAGTCTGGGGAATTTAAGGCGAAGGGGTTTATTCCCTCAAAATCGCCCAATGAGACCCAGCGCCAATGGCAGTCTCGGTGCATTCAAAATGACGTTGATCCGGTAATATTGAGCCCAGAACAGAACCTCGCCCGCAAATGGGGTTTGAGGTTTTTTTTGCATGACCCATCCTTGACTGCCGTTGAGCTAGCTAAGGAAGGCCGCGCTGTTGAATTCGATACGGATGTAAAACCGACCCTGTTAGAAAAATGGGATGACATTGAGAGCATAGCGACAGTGGAGGAGGAGGGAGGTGTTGTTGTCGTGAGCCATGATCGTCTCGTGATCTCCTTCGACTTGAACGGCCCTGTGGACCCTCAAGTTAAGCTCATGAAGAAATGGTTTGACGAGCGAAAGCTGTCTGTCGATAAAGCAAAAAAACCGCAAGCCCACACATTCAAGAACTGCTTGCGTGTGCTCGACGCGATGTTTGCGCTCGGCGACAAGTTTAAAAACCATTTGGTTCGCGATGCGTTGTTCCCGGAAGATGGGGCCGATACGGATGTCAAAATTCATAATCTGATCGCAACGGCTAGAATCAATAGTCGAACCGCTTACAAAGCCATAGCCAAGCGACGAACCCGACTTAAGATAATCTGAAAACACTTTTCTCAAACTGACATCATCTCTGCGGGCCGTGATAGTCCCTCCACGTTCATTTTTATACGTGGAGGATCATCATGTCGGACAAAACTCACGAGCACCACGGGCGTCGCCTCGCAACCGTCAAGGAATTGGCGGCAACGCCCGGCTACAACGTCTTTTCAGAGTCAGCTATCCGGCATCAGATTTTTAATTCTGAGCCGCGCATCGCGTCGAATGGTGAAGTGCTGGCCGGTAATGGCCTCGCGGAGTTCGGGGCCATCCTCCGTGTGAACCGCAAGGTCCTCATCGATCTTGATCGCTACGACACTTGGCTCGATGCGCACCGTGTCGGTGCTGAATAGTCTCCGCTCACTTGTTCACTTCATTGCACGTAGGTGCATCATGGCCAAAGAATTCAAAAACATGTTCGGTGGAGAAGCCAATCTCTTTTGGGGGTTTGGATCTCCGAAACAGGGTCGCGGCGAGGCCAACAAAGCTGGGGCCGATGCCTTCGCTGAGAAGATGCGACCGATACTCCTCAAACTCTCTCTGGAAGCTGGTGTCGTCTGTGGGTCGGTTGTTCTTGCCCGGATGTTGAACGAGCAGGGCATTCCGACAGCACGCGGCGGCAAGTGGCACCCCGAAACGGTGAAGCGGCTGTTACGCCGGATTCAGCCGAACTTCGATGAAAAGCTCTGCGAGTTGCGAGAGCAAAACCGCACGGCCTTCTTCTCAGGACAAAAGAAGACGGGGCCAGCTTTTCCGTCCGATGGAGACGATTAATGAGCACGAAACAGTGGAACGAAAAGCAGTATCAAGTGGCGAAGACTGCCGAGGCTGCGCTGTGGCGCAAGCTGCGTAGCGCCTGCGAGTCGGGAAAGTTGAAGCGCGCAGACTACCTGACCCAGCTCTATTTTAAGTCCCATCACGTGAAGTATTTCCATGCCGTCGAGGCGTTTCGGAAACTCAAGCCGCACAGAAAGAGCAAAGACATCGACTTGAGCTATCTCGCTGAAACCGTGAATGTGTATAAAGCCTCGACGGAGCCGGTTGTCTTCGACATCAAACTGAAAAAGTCGGGGCACGATTATCGGCACGTCAAAGACTACGGGATCGAGAACAGAACCAAGCAAGGGATCGTTCTCGCCGTGTTGAAAGCGCGAACGCACCTCCACCCGAACCAATTCGCCAACGCAGGTGGTAAGAACGATGCGGCGAAGCTGGTCGTTCAGTACTTGAGTGAAGGCTTTGGTTGGTGCGTTGAACTAGATATAAAGGATTGTTTCCCATCTGTGTGTGTGGAGGCCTTGTCGGAATACCTCCCCATACCAGGCACAGTGATCAAGCACGTTCTCACGTGCGAAGAAAGCTGTGCTATCCCAGGTAGTACTCTCCGGAACCTGGTAGACCCCGAAGGTGATCTCAGCCAGATGACAGAGGAGTCCGACCTCCTCGCTGAGACGCTCAAGGAGGGCCGGCAGGGCATGCCCCAAGGATCGGCCGTATCGTCGTACGTAATAGAACTGCTATTGGCGCCAATCTTCGAGGACGTCCCGGATGGGGTCAGGCTGGTTAGCTACTCCGACAACATCCTTGTGATGGGTCGGACGGAAGACGATACGATGTCGATGTTAGTTAGCCTTGGGGCCGCTCTCAAGAATCACCCTGCCGGCCCGTTTACGTCTAAGTGTGGGAAGATTACGTCACCCAGCCAAGAATTCGAGTTCCTGGGTTACGAGTTTCAGGCGTGCCCGAATGGTACAACGCTCGTTCCGAGCGGTCAGAACCGTGCTGAGTTTCAGCATAAATTCGACAAAGGCATAGGCCGCATTGCCAAAGCCGGAATGACAAAAGAACGCAGGAAAAAGGAGAAAGAAAACCTTCGTCGGTATGTGCGGGGATGGTGCGCGGCTTTTGGACTTTGGGATAAAGCAGAGCCATTTAAAGAGAACCGGATGAGGGATATCGGTGATGCTTGCGTAGAAGCGGCGGGCTGATCAAAAGACGCCAAACAACTACTCGATTCACGTCATCCTACTTCTCCTTCCCGCGGATTGTTATGTGTGTCCATGCCCCCCTTAAGCGCCTCTCAGGCCATCTTAGTTCTGTACTTCATTAAACTCGCGCGACGTTGAAACGCATAGGTCATTCCAACTTGGATTTCGGCTTAACCCCCGCCCTGGCCTTCGGTTTCACCAACTGCGTCGATGGCAATTTTTGTAGCTGATGCGAATAATTGTTTACACAAGATTGTCTGATTGAAAGTGTATTTTTGCAATCAATTGCAATGAGTTACACAAATTATGCCTATCTTGATCGACAAACACTGCCGGATATACCCATCCCCCGAAGATGGCACCCGGCTACTCGTGATGCGTTATTGGCCCAGGGGCATGGGTAAGGATTGCTTCGACCATTGGCTGCCGAATTTGGCGCCTTCACCTGGATTGCTGAAGTGGCTGATGGATCGCTCGGAAGGGCCGAAATGGACATCCGATGAGATGTGGGAACATTGGTCCGTGTTGTATCGCCACGAAATGAAGGTACAGCGGGACACAATCCAGGATCTTCGTTGCCGTCACGAAGACGGGGAGATCATCACCCTCCTTTGTGCATGCCACGATCAAAGAAGGTGTCATCGCCGATTGTTGCGCGACTTGATCCTAGATAGCGAAAAATCGTGAAGTCGCTCACGGCCCGCGACGCGACATTATCCAGAACACAGGAAGCGACCGACCAGTCGAGTGCAATCAGTTGCAATCGAACCGCCTTCGAATACGTGCGGGCGTCTGTCGCCGACAATACCCGCCGCGCCTATAGATCAGACCTGGCGCACTTCCTAGAATGGGGCGGTAGTATCCCTGCGTCGGACGTAGTCGTCGCCGACTACCTAGCGGCGCATGCTGGCAATCTTTCCGTCGCGACTCTTTCGAGGCGTGTTGCGTCGATCTCCAAAGCTCACACCTCAAAGGGCCTACAAAGCCCGACGACCTCCGACCTTATCAAGGCCACTTTGCGCGGCATTAAGCGCACTCACGGCGCACCACAGCGGGCCTCATCCCCTCTCCTGGTCGAGGACCTCCTCCGCATCATGAACATGCTCGGTGATAGCCCGAAGGACACGCGGGATCGCGCCCTACTGCTGATCGGGTTCGCGGGCGGATTCCGTCGATCGGAACTCGTCGCACTTGATGTCGAAGACATCCGGCAGGTGCGGCAAGGCATGGTTGTTTCAATCCGGCGATCCAAAACAGATCAAGCCGGGAAGGGTCGCGAAATTGGTATTCCGCTCGCACGGGGACGGTTCTGTCCCGTCAAATCTTTGGAGGAGTGGTTGCAGTTTTCAAGCATTGAGGATGGCCCGATATTCCGTTCTGTTAGTCAACATGGACAGATCGGCGAAGCACGCTTGTCTTCGGAGGCCGTCGCCGGTGTGGTCAAAGTACGAGTTGAGCAAGTCGGACTTGATCCAAGGAGCTTTTCTGGACATTCCCTTCGTGCAGGCCTAGCGACCAGCGCCGCGATGGCGGGGATCAGTTCCCTCGACATCCGCAGGCAAACGGGCCATGCCTCCGATGCGATGCTCGCTCGGTATGTGCGTCATGGGGAAATATTCTTGAACAATGCCGTAGGGCAGCTCCTTTAAAAGCGAAAGGAGATAAATAACTTTCATTTCAGGCATTCTTAATTACCATCGATAGCGGAGCCGCAACGCACGGCCCCGGGGCTTTGCAACCCCATCGAAAGCGGTTACGGGCACTGACCGAAACAGTGCTGTCCTTGACCTATGGTCGGGGAGCTTGGGCTATGTCCAGGCCACCCGGCTAAAAACCCGAGGACCGCCTTTCGACGGTTTGCAAACTCCCCGATCACCAGGGTTCAAGTAGAAGTCATCTTACGGCGGGCGCGCCGTAGGCTCTGACCTCCACGGTTCGGGGAAAGTCGATGCCAGGGACTTCAGTGGCAATCATGGCATGTCGAAAATGCAAAGCAGAAATTCCGCGCGAAGCTAAATTCTGCCCTGAGTGTGGTGCAGAGGTGCTCTCTTCCACCCAGACGACAAACAAGCAATCAACTAGGATAACAAAGCCTAAGGCCGAACGAGGAATGGTTGGCCGCTTCATGTCCCGATTTCTGGAAAGACTTGGGACGGGAACAGTCATTTTTCTGGATTGGGTACTGATCGTCGCCGTCTTTCCATTTGTCATCCTTGGTTTTGCTAATTGGGCTGGGACGCCGGCAGTTTGGGCCGCTCTCATCGTCGCAGGGGTGGGTTATGTGGCCAAACGATTTAGGCCATTCCCGGTCCCCATGATCAGCACTCCGAGAAGGGCTAGAGCCACATGTCTGATAGCGCTCGTTGTTGCCGTTCCAACTCTCGTTATTGGCGTTGAGAGAGACGAACTTAAGGAATTGAAACAGACAGATGTCCCCGCCTACCTACAAAAACTCCGAGAGTATCAGGGGGACGAACGGTGGCTCCTCGCTGTCAAAAAACTTACCCCTGACGTATATGTCGAAACGCTGGAACAATACGAGGCGGAGAAGTCCAATGAAGCCAGATTGGCTGCAGATAGAAAGGCGAAGGAAGAAAGACTGGCAAAAGAAGCAGAGGAACGTCGCCAGCATGACGCGCAGATTAGCGAATTGACCAGGGCCGCAGTGGACAGCGCATCGACCGGAAAGATGATGCACGCGGATAGTTTCCCGACAAGCTGGACACTAATCCCTGAGCAAGGCGTTTTGAGATGCGAGCTTGGCCCTGTCTACAACAACAAACCTCGCCCGCTCGTCTTGTTCAAAGCGAAAGAGAAGACTTATGCACTAAATGGCGCCGCCCTCGGTACAGGCAAGTATCTGGATGGTCGGCGGTTAATCAAAAATGGGAACATGCAGACAATTAACGACCTGATCCTGATCGGTGTTGCGATGTGCGACAAATTAGCCCAGTCCCAGTGTGGGGATGAACTGAATGCTTTTACATCTGCTCAATTGGCTGTTCAGCGGCGGATCAAAAACCCAGACAGCGCGGATGTAAGCATGTTGCACGCTCGGACCACTATGACGTCGTGCGGCGTATGGCTAGTGCAGTCACACGTTGATGCAGAAAATGGCTTTGGAGCCGAAATCCGCACAAATTTCACCGCAAAAATGACTCGTCGTCCCGACGGTCAGTGGGAGGCGCAGGTCGTCTTCAAGAATTAATTGAAGCCGACACGATGAACCTAGTTCAGAGATAACGTTGGGGAGAGTATGCGAGTTATTACTTGGAATGTGGCGGGCAGAAGAAGTCGTTCAGAACAGCAGGTTGTAGCTTTAGGGGCCTTCGACCCGGACATTGTCGCGCTACAAGAAGTAAGAATTTCCGCCATAGGCGACCTGACAAGCGGTCTAAAAAAATTAGGCCTTCAAAATGTTCTTAACAGTTTTCAATTGGCTAGCGATCACTCGAAGCTGGTAGGCCCACGGCAATACGGCGAGATAATTGCCACAAGGTTTCCTATTGAACCGCTTCGCCCGGAAAATTTCCGTATTCCCTGGCCTGAGAGGGTTCTGTCTTGCCGCATCAAACATGCGGTGGGTGATGTGGATTTTCACACAACGCATATCCCTCCTGGTGTCACTAATAAGTGGATTAAAATCGAGACCTTTGAAGGGATTTTTGAGAAATTAGCATTAGACACTCAAGCCAATCGCATCCTCTGTGGAGACTTTAATTCACCAGACCAGGAGTTCTCGGATGGAAGGGTGAAGGTTTTCGGTGAGCGGTTAAGGAAAGATGGTTCGATAGTTCCGCAAAATCACAGGGGTCAGCCACCGGGAAGGTGGTCGAAAGGCGAGAGAAGCGTTATCACCGGACTGTCGGAGATTGGTATGCCCGATGTCTTTCGCGCTCTTCATGGTTATGAAGCGGCTGAGGGAAGCTGGTTTAGTCAGCGCGAAGGAAAGCTGACTGTTCGCAGGTTTGACCACATTTTCGCCTCACCACAGCTAAACCCAACGAAAGCTCAATACTTGCATGCGCTTCGTGAAACTAAGCTCAGCGATCATTCACCTTTGTTGGTAGATTTTTCCCCCAGCTAATCTTCACGAGCGATTAGTCCGCTTGAGACTTGAAGTAGACGTTTATCGTTTCGTTCGTGAACGACTGCTTCTAGCCAACAGCGGACATTGCCTAAATCAGCGGGTTCTTTGAGGATGAACGTGTAGGTGGCGCAATTGATCGGGTTCAGTCGTCGTCGTAATTGCCACGATCCGCTTGCGCATGACAGGCTAGGCAGTTTGATTTGGTGACGACCTTTGGGTCTTTCCATACTCGGTCGGGGAAGTTGTGCTCGCGCAGAAACGCGGGGTTCTCGGTGATTTTCAGAGGAGCGCCGCCCGGCTCGACCCATCGCATATATTTCTGGGCAACCCCCAGCTGTTTCACATCGCCGGCGTTCTTGGTCAAGTAGGCACGGATCGCCACAATCTGCGCGTCAGGCAACGAGGCATCCTCGCCGAAATGGTCGGAGAGTGTATTCATGATGCGATCCCACGAGCGCGCCGGAAGAAACGCCGGCTGAAACGCCATGTGGCAGTTGCCGCATTCTTTTTGAACCAGTTGGTCCGTGATTGGGGGGACCCAATCATCGGCCGAGGCTTGTGCTGTCGAGGCCAGCAGAGCCGCGAGAATCAGGGAATAGCGCATAACCTACTGTCCCGTCATGAAGGTGATGTAGTCGCCCTTCTCGAGCGGCGTACAGGGGCGGCCGAGAACGCTTTTGCAGTCGCGCGTGAATTGTTTCTCGACGTCGGCGGCATTGGTGAAACGGCGAGGGTTCACGGAGACGGCCACCGGGTCAATTGGGCGCCCGGTCTTGGCGTTGCGGCCTGGATTCCTTGGATTGCCCGTATGGCAGGCCGTACAAGACGGTGTCCGCGGATCGCCACCTGCCCACTCGGTACGGAATAGTTCTTCGCCGCGCTTCGCGGAGAATGCGGTGAATCCGGGATCGGTAGCGCGCGTCTGTACAGCATATTCGGTGACGATGCCATCGCGGTCCGGGTCACCGGCCATGGCCAGTGTTGGGGCGGCGATCATCGACGCCAGAACGAAGGCGCGTAGCATGTGTTTGACTCCTAGGCGTGAGTGAACGGCAACCGTTCGCTGAGTTTCACGACTGCATTTCTGATGAATTTTTTGCCGCCGTACATGAACGTGACGAACGCGATATGCCCGAAGATGACCCAAAGAGAGGCTTCGGAGATCGCCTCGTGCGGATCTTCCAGCCAGGTCATCAGCGAGTCCGAAAGGGCGCCAGTCGCAGCAGAAGCGCCGACGACAATCAAAAGGACCGAGGCAAACCAGGCAAAGACAGGGTGGCGACCTTTGCCGCTGCGAAACCAATCTCGCAGGTCGCCGAGTCTAGGGCGAGGCAGCTTGAAAAGTTTGCTGTTCGGCGCCATCAGGCCGACCAGGAGGCGGGCGACGATGGCCGCGAGTACGGCGTATCCTGCGAACAAATGCATGCCGTAGGTATCCTCGTCGGCCGTCAGGTAGGCAACCAGATATGCGCCGCCGAGCCATGCGTGCCAGAAGAGGAGAAGCGCCTGCTGGTGCTTGGGTTTCATCGTCCGCTCCTTGATCCGCCGTCAGTGAGTCAGTCGTCGTCGCGCTTGCTGTGTTCGCGGCGGTGATCCGAACTTTCGCCGTAATGATCGTGATCGCGCTCATGTTCTCGCTCTGGCCGGAAGTTGCGGTAACGATCCGAGTATCCCGATGTGTTGGTGATATAACCGTTGTTCCCAGCGGTGGCGTTGCCGGCGTCGGCGCGCATGGCCTGCGCGGCGTTATCAACCGAGTGTCCGTCGCCGGGTCCTGAGGCGTAGACTGCGGCAGCACCACCGATGACGGCGGCGGCGATCAATCCGTGAATGATCATTTTCTTAAGCATGGTGATTGCTCCTGTGTTGCGTTGAGGGGACGCTAGCAGAAGCAATCTGAACGAGGCCTGAGCGGCTCGTTCATATACGGTTCATGCAAAAACGGCTATTTTCGCCGCATGCGACGCTTCATGATTCTCGTTCTGACCGCTCTGCTGAGTGCCACTTCGGTCCCCGCCCTGGCGGATGGAGACGGTGAACATCGAGACGGCTATAAACGCGACGATGACCATGATCGCGCGCGTCGCGCGCTGGAGCGTGGAGAGATCCTTCCGCTGACCGATATCCTCAAGCGGGCAAACAAGGAATACCCAGGACAATTGATCGAGGCCGAACTCGATGACGACCACGGCGGCATGGTCTACGAACTTGTCATCATCTCGGCCGAGGGGCGCGTCTATAAACTGTATTACGATGCGCGCACCGGTGAGTTACTGAAGGTGAAGGGGCGAGGCAGGCACGAATGAGGGTTCTGATCGTCGAGGACGAGCCTGCGCTGGCTTTTCGGCTGCAAC
Organism: uncultured Rhodospirillaceae bacterium; assembly: GCA_963972065.1. Classification (GTDB taxonomy): domain Bacteria; phylum Pseudomonadota; class Alphaproteobacteria; order Rhodospirillales; family Casp-alpha2; genus UBA1479. Next base: position 13,503 of record CAXAVJ010000014.1, on the reverse strand, counting down.
AAATGTTGGAAGGTGCCGGTTTCACCGTCGACGTCGCTTACGACGGCGAGGAAGGCTGGCACCTTGGCGACACTGAACCGTATGACGCGGTCGTGCTTGATCTGGGCTTGCCTCGCATCGACGGCGTTACGGTTTTGAACCGTTGGCGCGAGGCTGGGCGCACAATGCCGGTTTTGATCCTGACAGCGCGCAGCCGCTGGTCCGAAAAGATGGCAGGCTTCAACGCGGGTGCCGACGACTATCTGGTCAAACCGTTCGAGATGGAGGAAGTCGTCTACCGGCTGCGGGCGTTAATCCGGCGCGCATCCGGTCACGCGCAGCCGGAACTGACCTGCGGCGCGCTCAGGCTCGATACCAACGGCGGCCGGGTCAGCGTCGACGGGGCACCGGTTCAGGTAACGGCGCAGGAGTTCCGCATTCTGTCGTACCTGATGCATCATGCGGATCGGATCGTCAGTCGGACGGAACTCGCCGAGCACGTCTACGACCGTCACTTCGATCTCGATTCCAACTCGCTGGAAGTCCTGGTCGGCCGCATACGCAAGAAGATTGGCGCTGCGTATATACAAACGGTTCGCGGTCAGGGATACAAGCTGACGGAGCCGGAGGCTTGACGGTGCGCGAGACCCGCAAGCGTTCAGCGGCGGCTCTCTCAACTCGATTGATATTGGGGGCAACCGTCTGGCTGGTTCTGATCCTGGCCCTTGGTGGCGGCGTCCTGACTTGGGCCTTCCGCGATACGGTCGAGAACGAGTTCAGCCGTCGCCTCGACGCGGTCCTGAACGGCATGATCGCATCCATGGCGACGAACGCGGAGGGCGGCGTAATGTTGACGCACCCGCTCGGCGACCCGCGTTTCGACCAGGTCTATTCCGGCTGGTATTGGCAGATCACGGAGCCGTCCGGCGGGTTATTACGTTCTCGCTCGTTGTGGGACAGCACACTTCAGGCCACAGGCAGCGATACAAAGCTGCATTTGAGTAGGACTCAAGGCCCGAACGGCGAGCCGCTTCTGATCGCAGAGCGCGACATAGTATTTCCGGACGTCGACGGTTTCGTCCATGTCATGGTTGCCGGCGACCTACGCGAGGTCAGTGATAGTGTTCGCCGGTTCAATCTACTGCTCACAATCGCCCTTGGGTTGTTGGGGCTTGGCCTCGTTGTGGCGGTCGTGATCCAGGTCCGTTTCGGCCTTCGTCCGTTACGCGCCTTGGTGGGAGACCTCGACGCGGTCAGACGGGGGACACATCCGCGACTGGCCGATCAATATCCAAAAGAAGTGGCGCCGTTGGCGCAAGCAATGAACGGTGTCCTCGATAAAGACGCGGAACTGATTGAGCGAGCTCGGCGGCATGTCGGCAATTTGGCGCACGGCCTGAAGACGCCGCTCGCCGTTATTTCAGCGGAGATGGAGGGAGAGCCGGACAGGCGCGTGTTACACGAGCAAATTCAGGTGATGCGGCGTCTGATCGAGCACCACCTTGGGCGGGCGTCGGCGGTTGCCAGTGCTGGAGGACGCATCGGTGCTGTGACCAAGATCGCTGAGACGGCGCGTGATGTCGCGGGCGTTCTCGCTAAGGTGTTCGCGGAAAAAAATCTTACGATTGAAGTCAAGATTGATGACGCTGCCGTTTTCCCGGGACACCGCGAGGAGCTGGAAGAGATTCTTGGAAACCTGATGGAGAACGCCTGCAAATGGGCATCTTCTCGTGTTCGGCTCTCAACCGAGCAGACAACGGAACACGTAAAACTCCTGGTCGAAGACGATGGTCCCGGCATGTCTGAGGAGCAGGCGGCAGAAGCGTCGAGACGCGGCAAGCGTTTCGATGAGATTGCGCCGGGATGGGGACTCGGTCTCTCCATCGTCTCGGATCTGGTGGAAGTGACCGGTGGTACATTGTTGCTTACACGGTCTCCACTAGGTGGCTTGAGCGCTTGTGTCACGTTTCCACGGACATAAGGCAATCAAATTTGATCGGGCGTTCTTGGTGATGACCCGCACGCTTCGGCGATTGAGTTTGTCCGCTACGGGTCAACAGCTGCGGCGGGACCCAGTGTCCGGCCACATCCGCTTAGAACCCATAACTAGACTATTCACTACGACCTAAGTTTCTACCCTCCGATAATCTTCAATTATCAGAACTCACAAATGAAAAGTTGAATACCCAGCTTGTTCACTTCTGTGCGCGGGCTATATTTATTGAAATGGCTGGGCCCGTTCTAAGCGAGTTTCGTGTATAAAATTACATGTGTGGCGAACGAATAAAATTTGCACCCGATTGCATAATACGGATAGGCGTCTGCCTGTTTCAAAATGAACGTGATTTGCCATTCCGAAAGCCTCAACTTTCTAATGACTTTTTCCTCGTCCGCTAGGCAATCTGTCTGACGTCAGCGCCTATGGGACAGATTGAGGTGTTTGCATATCATGAAAGCCTCGGCAACGTCACGCTGGCCGACGCCTACTTCGGGCGCGCTTCCGCCATCACTGAAAGGAGAGACCGGATCAAGAAACGAACCATCGAAACACGCCGGTTAAACCATCAGCAGCAAGCCGCTTAACATCAACCCAGATGAGCCAGAGCCTCCGTTAAATCAGACGATACATTGGCCCAAAGATTTTGACGACGGACAAGAGAGGCTTCAACCAAGCTCAAATCATGATGGTCAACGGCCACCGTGACGCGAGGAGCGTTCAAAGATACACTCACTTAAACGTGCGTGATGTTATCAACCTATTAGACTAAAAGTGTATGAAGCGCGGATAGACAGGCACGCCTAGACGGTGGGAAACCATGGAAAGCCTACATAATATTCAGCATATCGAAACGAGGAACATTCTACGTGGACTTTTGGCTTCCAAGCATGAAAGCGAAGTAAGCCGAATTTTGAACCACTTTCGCAAAGAATGCCCAGTCAGTGAGATATATGACGCCACTCGGCTACTACTATCGATGCCACTCTTCGCAAAGTACGAGATTCCAAATAATTTTCCAGATGAACTTGATTCAATATTTAATTTTCGACGTTTAGACGATATTCCTGTTGACAAAGAAATTCGATTTCAAATAGCGCGCCTGAATTGTAATTCCAAAAAATTGATTGATTGCTTAAAGGAAATTTCCGCAATCAATAGCTTTTTAGCATCCTCAAAATTTGAGGCCGCTATCGCAAAAATCAAAGATTTCACCAAGAGCTTCGGCCTCTCCCATTTAATAATTAAAAAAATTGCATATATACAATCGAGGCCAAATCAAAGCGAAGATGTAATAAAAGATATATTGGATTTTTTAGATTCGAGTGGGTCAAGTATATACAATAAACAATATGTTCATTTATATGAAATATTTGGAGAAGAAGCGTACTTTTCCGGTGTGTTAACAAACTGGAATTCTGAATTAATAGAAGCGGGGGATGATTGGTGGCCTCGCCTTTACCTTAGCAATCTATGGCCGTTTTGCTCGTCCGAGGAAGAGCTGGCGCATATGTGCTTAACAAACGGCTTTATTTCGCTCATCGATTGCCTGATTTTTTTATACTCCCACTATGAGACCGGCCGTCTAAATTTGAAAGGCCTCGAATCAGAGCCTTTTGAAAAATTCATCGCACCTGAATTGCTTGAAGCGCTTAACGAACATTTTCCCAAGGACCTCATCCCTAAGGAATTCGTTGAAGACACATCATGGTCGGATCAAAAATTCTACCGATTGTCCCTCGCTTTCATAGAATTGCCAAAAATTGCAGTTTGGCGGGCCTCTATGGACAGATGCTTCAGAACGCGTCTATCCAGCGGAAATGACATCACACCACCGCTGAGCCAAAGCCAAAACCTTAAATCTATTTTTAAAAGCGATTTAAAACTTCGCTATTTATGCGCTGAGCCAAATGATAAAGCCAAATTCACTGAACAATTTGATAATAAATATGCTGGTATTTACGAACGGACAGCTGCCCTTATTTATTGCCTTGAAATGGGTCAGTCTCTACTTGATTTAGAACAAAATGAAATAAGGATTCTGCTTGGAAATACGACGTGGCTGGCATTTTTTCTAAGTGAAAAAGAGCTACAAAATCTTTATGACCACTCGATAGAGTACAACCAGCTAGTCGTATCTTTTCTATCGCTTTGTATGCTGTTCGAGAGAAAGCCGTCCGCCGATCTTGAATTTTCGGTGAGAATTGAATTCCAGATTGCCGTCCAAGAGTGGTTCCACGGAGACTTAATTGAATTTCTCAACTGGCTTCACAAACGCACGCCGAACCTAAGCGAGGTCGTTGTATACATTTGTGACGTAGGCTTTCTAGAACGGCTGTACCTATTAATCGATAATTTTGACCAAGTGCTGGATGCTCGGGCCGAGATTTGCGAATGGATCGGAAATAATCTCGACAGACCAGAATTCTTTCGACAAGCGGAGCGCTTAAGGGTTGATAAAAAACTCAGAAAAATCAAAGAGCATTTTGATGACACGCGAATATTTATTGACGAAGTTCGGTTCCGATTATGGGCGGAAGAACGGCTGCAACATGATATGCGGAGGATTGCTGCATCTGGTTTTTCCAAGCTAGTTAGCCAATTACCCAACGTGGACACATCCAAAGACTCCCCAAATCTTCTGTTCAAAGATTCAATCTCGGGATCCTCACTTTGGATGCTTTATCTATGCCAAAATTCTTTCTCTGAATTTTGCACCAATCCGGTCTATGGCATTGCGTCATACTTAAGCCGCCGCATTCGCCACGGAACTTTGAATGGATTCTTAGTCTCACCCATCGATCATTTCTTGAAAGCCTACGTTTGTCCGCAAGAAATTGATCAGGAGTGGTTTTCTAGCGCGCGTGACAAATGGCTATGTGAATATCAAGCCCGGGTTTCTTCCTTCCGTGACGACCTATTGTTCTTTCGTTCCGACGCGCATCCTCACGGGTGGTTCTCATCGAACATATTGTCATCTCCTGAGAGGATTCAGATTTTTGATAATTTTCAACGGAATATGGCACGAAACATAGAGGCGGGAGCGAGCGCTTCTGATGTCACGCTGGAGATGATCGCTTACTGCTGGAATTGCCTTCAGGACGACTTGCTCAATCTTCAGAGGCATATATCGTTCAAGGAAATCGCGGAGCTTAAAGCCTCGATCGCAGAACACTTTCTGCAAAAAGAAAAAAGCTCCCTTTTGGTCTCTTTCCGGCAGGACCTTGACGCACTTGTGACAAACAGATGGAGTGAATTCGTAGGTTGGTTTGAGCGTCCCGATTCCGTCTCCATTACCGTTACTCATCGAGAAATTGCAGAGACAATTCTTGAAGAAATCCGGCCTGTTCACACGTCCTTCAGGCCAAAATTAGAGTACGAGGGGGACGTCGACGGAAAATTGTTCGGCGACACTTATCACATAATTTACGATTGCCTTTTTGTGCTTTATTGCAATGCAGCAGAAAATGGCAAGAAAGACGGAATACTAAAGTTGTCGGTTAAATTGAGTGATGTTGATAAATGTCGCGTTTTGTGGCTGGCAGTACGTTCCACTTGTCCGGACGAGGCTAGCAAAAATAGAGCCATCACTCGAATAGCAGAAGCCTTACAAAACGGTGATATCGAGACTGCAATGACCACCGAAGGCTTCACAGGATTAAGAAAACTAAAAAGACTGGTTAATGAAGAATGGAAACTCAGAGTTCCGGAACTCGACGGCCTTGAGAAATTTGTCGATTATGACAGTGGCTCCAACTGGATTGAGTTACGGTTTGGGCTTCCCATAGTCACCATTTAAGGATGTTGGCTCATGACTAAGGTCTTGCTGATTGAAGACGACGAACACAAGGTTCGGGATATCGCGCAGCTAATCACCGAGAACTTTCCCGGTCTTGTTATTGAGGCGGCAACGAACGTCAGAGAAGGTTTTATTCGCGCAAAAGATACCAATGCCGAGGTGCTGATATTGGATATGGCGCTACCAACCTTTGGCAAACGCACCAGTTCTATAGGTGGGCTGAACCAGCCGCAGGGCGGATTGGAAATAATCCGTTTGCTGCACAGAATTGGGAAGCCAATAAAAGTGATTATCCTTACTCAATACCCAGATATCGAACTCAACGGTGAGTTTTACCCCTTGGAAAAGGCAAGGGGCCTCCTAGTAGGCCATTACGATTGCGACATCAGAGGGGCGATCCTATACAAGTATCAAGATGAAGAATGGAAGAAGCCGTTTCTCAAAATACTGAGTGCCATTGATGCGAATCTTGATGATTGATGATTCACGGGCGAAGCAGTCGAAGGTACGAGAGCTCGTATCTGGCTGGCTTACTCCTATTGTCGTGCAATTCGATATCTGTGAATCACTGGCTGAGACCGCTAAACAAATAAATGTTCAAAAATATGACCTCATTATCATTGATCTTTTGTTACCATTCACCAGTGGTGGGCCGACTCAAAACATAACTGGTGAATTAATAAATTTAGTTCGAACTAACCATAATAATAAAGATGCATATCTTATTGCCTTATCTGAGCATAAAGAAATTGTTGAGTCAGAGTTAAGGCGCTTCATTGAGTGCGGAATTATTTGTCTGCATTACGATGACATCAACTCAAAATGGGAATCTACGCTAGAGTTATACATCACTAGAATACGCAATCGTGACTTCGTAGACTTCATGATCGTATGCGCACTTGATAAAGAATTGAGAGCCTATTCTGAGACAACGGCCAAAATAGGAAGTAGGACATCTCACCGAGACCTTGAAGTAGTTTTCATCGATATTGGTCAGTACAAGGGCATAGGTATAAAACTACCAACTATGGGCCCAGTTTCGTGCGCAGTCACAACAAGTAAAGCAATCGAGGTCTTCTCACCAAAATTCGTTGCCATGTCCGGCATATGCGCTGGCATCCAAGAGAATTCCAAGATGGGCCAACTCATAATTGCTGGGTCATCGTGGGACTATCAATCGGGAAAGTGGACGAAAGATAAATTTGAGGGAGAGGCTTACCCCGTAGAAATCCTCGAAAACACTAGAGTTAATCTGTCATCATTTATAGAGCGTGACGGCCTCATCGATAAATTAGAGGCAGGGTTAGAATGCGCCCGCCCGCAGATAAAGAATAAACCCAAAATTGCACCACTTGCATCAGGATCTGCCGTTTTAGCCCAAGCGGAGAAAGTGACGTTTGTCGCCGAACAGCATAGAAAGGCAGCGGGAATTGATATGGAGATGTATGGCCTCTATCGCGCGGTTACGCTATCCGCTCGCAATGACGTCCAATTTTTCGGTGCAAAGGCGGTCGTTGACTTCGGAGATGAGGTCAAGAGCGATGCGCTCCAAGAATATGGAGCAATCGTGTCAGCTCGTTTCGTTTGCGAAGCCTTGCAGCAACTCTTGGACCATTCTCAAGGTTCGATGTGAAGTAGATGGAGCTTGTGTAAGCGTTTCCTACAATCGGATTCTGAACGAATACTCCCTAAGCTTTGGTGGTGCTGACCTGAGCCCCGATTTTTCCTCCATTTTTAGGTAGAGTCCATCTCCTCTCAGGGGCTGAACAGCTAATCGGCGATCTTGGAGAAATTTCATAAATGCGTCCGTGGCACACTTTTGGCACACATGGTTGCGATAGCAGGGGATTTTGGAGGGAAGGTGGCGATAATGAATTAGAGCTAAAGTACTTAATTCATTATCTTCTGGAATCGCTCCCGATCTTGATTATTCAATTATTTCAAACTCTTAATCAGCGGGTCGTAGGTTCGAATCCTACACAGCCCACCATTCTTCCTTATTCATATCAGGGTGTTATGGCCGCGTTCGCCGGGTGTCCGGCGGGCGTTCCGAACTTTGTGCCGATTTCGTTCCGCTGTCCCCTCCGACCCGCTTTAAATCCAAATGAGTGCGACAGCGAGCGCCACGACCGCTGCCGCCACGACAAGCCCTGGGCGCCAGGACGGCAGGACGTGGGGGGTGTCGACTTCGATGGCCCCCCGGTAGCGGTCGAGGGCGATGGTGCGGAACAGATTGCGCCGGGCTTGGAGCACGGGTTTGTCGCTCATGCCCCGCCCTCCATCAGCCGTTCGCGCCCGACGAGCGCCTGGAACGCGGGGTCCCGCGCAAAGGCCGCCGGCGTGCCGTCCCACATTTTCCGGCCCGCGTTCAGAACGATCACCCGGTCGGCGGCGGTGATGGCGCTTTCGCGGTGCGTTGCCAGGATACAGCCGATGCCCTCATTGCGCAGGTTGGCGAAGAGGCGTGCCTGAACATCCTCGGGGATGGCGTTGGTCGCTTCGTCGAGGATCAGCAGCCGGGGGCGGCGCAGCAATTGGCGGGCGATCAGCAGCCGTTGTTCCTGCCCGGTCGACAGCTTGCCGTGTTCGACGATGGTCTGCATGCCCATGGGCATGGCGCGGATGTCGTCGCCCAGTGAGGCCAGTTCGGCGGCTTGCCAGACCGCATCGAGGCCGACGGGCGCCAGGCCGGAAATGATGCTGCGTATGGTGGAGGACGCGGTGACGCGGTCATCCTGCTGGACCACGCCGATGCGGGATCGCCAGGCCCGAACGTCGGTTTCCTCCAGGTTCCGGCCGGCGACCAGAATGCGCCCCTGGGTTGCCTGATCGAAGCCGAGCAACAGGCGCAGCAGGGTCGACTTGCCACTGCCGGAGGGGCCGACGACGGCGACCCTGTCGCCGGGCATGAGCGTGAAGGACACGCCCTCAAACGCCGGGATCGTCGTGCCGCCGTAGCGGAATCCAACGTCGTCGAAGATGACGACTGGATCGTGATCAGGTGCCATTCCTGCGGGATCAAGTGGTGCTTGTAACAGGGGGTGGAGATCCTGCAGCGCATGCGCCAATGAAAGACCGTTGGACAGGGCGTCCCCGACGCGCAAGGCGGCGGCCAAGGTCGGCCAGGCGATCAGCAGGGTGACGGCAATTTGCCACGCCGGTGCGGGCCCGGCGCCGCGTTCCGCCGCGACCAGGACAAGGACAATCAACCCAGCCCAAAGCCACAAGTCCCCCGCGATGCGCGCCCAGAGCGCGGCGATTTCCCGGTGGAACGAAAGGCGGCCTTCTTGGGCGAATAATGCCTGCCAATAGGCCGCGGCGCGGGCCTCGCCGCCGACGACCCGCAGGCGCGCCATGCCCTGCATCATGTCGAACAGGAACCGGCGCCCGGCCAAGCGGCGGGCGTCGACGGCGCGCTGCGCCGTCGCCACGGCGCCCGCTCCCCACGAGCGGATGACAATCCCGGCAACCGCCAGGACGCCCGCCGCCAGGCCGACCCATGGGTCCAGCCAGCCGAGGACGAGACCACCGCCCGCGACCAGGACAATATCGGCGGCCTTCGCCGCGGCCTCGCCCCGCACAAGTTCCAATGCGCGGTACAGCACGGCAAAGGCCCGGGCCAGCGCCTCGGGCACGGCGATGCGGAAGAAGCTTGGCCGGATCGCGATCAGGCGTTGATACAGGTCGCCGAGGGCGGAAACCCGGACGCGTTGTTCCGCCCGCAGCAGCGACAGGCCTTGCGCCGCCTGCAGCAGCCCCAGCACGGCCAGCCCGCCCGCCAGACTGATCCAGAGCTTCCAGTCGGGGCCCGCCCCGTCGCCTAGAACCGGGCGTGCCGCCAGCATCGCCATGGCGAGCACCGCCACCGCCGAGGTGGCCGCAAGAAACGCGGCCCGTGCGAAATCACCGGCGGCGCCGGACATCCATCCGCGGAACAGGGCGATTGGTCCCTGCACCTGAAGGTCGGCGGGCGGATACAGGCAATCGGCCGTCGGCGCCATGACATCGCCGGAAACGGCCCGCCGTCCACCGTCCAGCCAATATCCACCAGGGCCTGGGTTTAAGTGCAGCGGGCCGCCATCGCCCTGCCGCCGGCCGATAAGCGGCAAATGGGGACGCCGCCAAAACTCTTTCTGAAGGAACCTGACCTGGCGCCTGTAGGCGCCGATGGCGGGTCCAGGCCCGGGCGGCACCGTCGTTGCGATGGCGGGGCTGTCGGAAGGGGCATGGAAGGCGGTCTCGATCTGGGGGCGAATTGAGCGGGCCTCGGCGATACCGGGGGATGGGCGGTGGTCGAGCAGGCGGCCATCCGAAAAATGCAGCACGCGGTCGCAGGTCGCCAGGGTCGAGGCCCGGTGGCTGACGATCACCAGGGCGCAACCGCGCCGCCGCAGGTTGGCGCGCAACCGGGCTTCAAGGTCCGGATTCAGGGCGTCCAGGGCTTCGTCCAGGATCAGCACCCGTGGATCGAAGGTCAGGGCGCGGGCGATCTCCAGGCGCTGACGCTGGCCCCCGCTGAAATTGCGGCCACGGGCCGTCATCGGGGCATCCAGGCCATCGGGCCGGGCCTGAATGACGTCATCGACGCAGGCATCGGCAAGAGCCCGCCACAGGTCCGCATCGGTGGCGCCCTGCCGCCATAAAACCAGATTGCCGCGCACCGTGCCGTCGAACAGGAACGGCGACTTGTCGACCCACATCACGCGGGCAGGGGCGTCGACGGTGCCGGACCACGGCGCATGCAGGCCGGCGGCCACCGCGGCGAAGGTCGACTTGCCGCCGCCTGAAGGTCCGGTGATGCCGACCTGCTCGGCATCGGCCTGAAATTCGAAATCGACGCCGTTCAGCAACGGCGGCCGCGTCGGCGAATGGCCGAACACGACATTCCGAAACCGCAAGGCAGGGTCCCCTGAACGGGCCGCTTGCGCGGCGACTTCAGGTTCTTGAGCGCCATCGCCGTCAACGTCGTCCTGTCGCAGCAAGGCATGATGGAGGGCATCCAGCTTTCCCCGCAGGTTCGGCCAGTCGCGCAAGGCATGCGCCACCGCGCCGCCCAGAAAGATGACGCCGATCAAGTCCGCCAGCGCCAGGTCGCCCGCGCGCCAGGCGACGGCGGCCATCAGGGCCGTGGCGAACAGCGTGGCGCAGGCCGTTATCGTGCAGGTAACCCGGCCGGCGATCCCGGCCACGGCGTCGTCCTGGTCATGGACGGCCGCGGCGGCTGCCTGGCCCATGCCGCCGGCGACGAAGTCACCTTCCATGCCGGCGACCTTATCCGCTTCGATGGTGGCGGTTGCGCCCAGGATGGCGCAGAAATCGTCGTCGGCCTGGGCCGCATGCTTTCGCCGTGCCCCTGATCGCCAGAATGACAATAGGGTGAGCACCCCCACCGTGATCAGGCAGCCACCCAAGGCGGCGACGGCCGCACCCGGGGATAGGCGGGCGATGCCGGTCACCAGGATCAGGACAGCCGGGAGGGTGAGCAGGACCGGAACAATTTCCCGGCAGAGAAGCCGGGCGATCAGGTCGTTGTCGTAGACGCTTTTGACCTGTTCGCTGGGCAGGCGGTAGCCGAGATAAGCAAACGGCCGTCCGATCAAAGACATCAGAAAACCCCCGGCGAGACGGCCGCTCATGCGGCGGCGCATCTGTTCGAGAGAAACGGACTGCCCCAGGGACAGCAACCCGCGCAGGAAAAGAACGGCGGTCACCGACACAAAGGCCGCCCCCGAAAGACCGCCCCCCCGGAAGACCCCATCGGCGGTCTGAACCAGGATTCCGGCCAGGGCGACGAGCGTCAGGGGCGACAGGCAGGCCGCGGCCGCCGCGACGGCGAACAACGCCTTCGTGCCGCCGTCGATCCGTCGCCATAAATCGCGATACAGACGGTCGGGGCGCCCGCCGGCCTTGAACCCGGGGCCCGGACGAAAGGTAAGAACGATCCCCGTGAAGCCTTCATGGAACGTTTCGATCGGGATTTCGGATCGGCCGCAGGCCGGGTCGTTGACCAGGACCCGGTCAGACGTCATGCCCTCGACGACGACGAAATGGATGAACCGCAGATGGGCGACGAAGGGAAACGCCATGCGGCGCAGGGCTTCCGGCTCGCGGCTGAAGGCGGCGCTTTCAAGGCCGTAATGACGGCCGGCGCGAACCATGTCGCCCGCGTGCAGGCAGTCGCGCGATACGCCGGTGACGCGGCGGATGTCTTCCAGGGGGACGCACCGTCCGTGATGGGCCAGGATCATGGCTAGGGCGGCGACGCCGCATTCCGTCGTCTGATATTGCAGGCGCGTCGGCACGCGCCGTGCCGCCAGCCGGCAGAAAACGTCCATCAACCACCGGCGAAACCGCCGAACCGGGGTTTCCCGCCGCAGGATCGCGGCATCCGTCGTCAATTGTTCAGCGGTCACGTTCCCTGCGATCTAAAGTGTGTAAGGGCCCTTGTCCGGCGCCGGTCGGCCAGAACCCGCCCACGCCCTTAAAAAGGAAATAAGCGCCCGCACCGGTAAGGTGCGAGGCGCTCATGGTCGATCAGGCCCCGGATGGCGCCAAAAACCTTTCCAGCCGGAAAGCCGCCATGCCGACCTATGGCCGGCAGCAATTGTCAGGCACTTGTGTCAACACATTGTACAGAGGTGCCGGCGGAAATCATCTCGAGTTCGAACTCGGTCAGTTCGTCGTCGTTGGCGGCCTCGTTGCATAGCGCCTTGAAATTCATCCCGGCGGCCAGGGCTTCTTCCTTGGTGAACGAAAAGCCGAGCTTGTCGCCCTGTTCGACGGCGGTATCCGCGACGTCTTCAGGGGTTTTCGACAGAGAAAATGCCGCCATCAGGTCTTCGCTGACCCGCAACTGCCTGTAATATTCGATGATGTTCTGATTCATTAGGGGTTCCATTCGCGTGATCTATGAGTTGCACATTCTTTTATTCGAACCGCACCCGGTCCGTCGGCGAATGGCTTGGCCGTGGGTCCAAAATCGATTGCGCCAATGTTCCGCCTGCCCGCGAAGGCTTGATCATGCCGTCTGCGCGGTGGCGGCGGCTCGCGCCGGTATTCCTTAAAACTCAGGTTTAATTGGTTTGCCTGGTGATATTGAGCCGGCGGAAATCATCTCGAGTTCGAACTCGGTCAGTTCGTCGTCGTTGGCGGCCTGGCTGCACAGCGCCTTGAAATTCATCCCGGCGGCCAGGGCTTCTTCCTTGGTGAAGGAAAAGCCCAGTTTGCGTCCTTCATCGACGGCTTTTTCGATGATCTGATCAAAGTTTTCACAACCCGCATAGGCGGCTTGCAGGGCTTTGTCTTGGCGTACTGTCTGATAGTAATCGACGATGTTCTGGTTCATTTGAAACCCCATATTCTGCCGATCGGCGGGCCGAATTGATCGCGGGAAAATCCCCGCAGCGCGATTTTGACAAAGCAATCAGGAGCACAATACGGCAGGAGGTTTCCTCCTCAATTGACAGCAGTCTAGTCTACTGTCCGGGGTCTTCACTTTCCCTTGTGTCCAAAAACGTTATTCCCTGCGTTTCGGGCTGGTGGTGCGTATCACAGTTGCTGTGACCGGAACGAGGCGCCGATTTGAAATGCGGTTCCCCGACGATACCACGATCAACGCCAGGTCGGTGACGCCGCATTCAGTCGTCTGGTATTACAGGCGCGCCGGAACGCGCCGGGCACAGAGCCGGGCACAGAGCCGGGCACGCAGGTCAGGCGGGAGCGGCTCGCG
>CAXAVJ010000013.1:0-56234 GCA_963972065.1 uncultured Rhodospirillaceae bacterium | reverse complement strand
GCACGCCCGCCGGTGGGGAGGTCATCTGCCGCCGCCGCGACGGCAAGCCCGCGTGGCGGCGCCTGCGCATGGAGCCCTTCGGCGAGGACGGCATCGGCGCCGGGGCCGGGGAGGGAGCCTCCCGCTACGTGCAATGGCGGGCCCAGGACATTACCGAGGAAAAGCGCCAGACCGCGACCCGCCAATCGGCGGAGGCGCGCCGCGCCGACCTGCTCGACGGTCTGCCCGTGGGGGTGTTTTCCGTCGATGGCCGCGGGCGCATCGTCTATGCCAACTCCTGTCTGGCGGAATGGCTCGGCGTCGACCGCGTGGCCATGGGCGGCAAGCCGTTCGCCGAGTTCGTGGTTTCCGCCAGCCCCGTGAACGGCAATGGCGGCGGGGACGACGATGGCGACGACACCCAGGGCGACCACGGCCTGGTCACCCTGCGCGCCGCCGACGGCACGGAATTCACGGCCTCGCTGCTGCAAAGCCATCGGGAAACCACGGACGGCACGCTGGTCTATACGCGCTCCATCCTGCTGCGCGACATGGCCTGGGCGGAGGACGGGGGGGCGACCGGCCTGGGCCCGGCCAAGCGTCTGCGCTTCCTGTTCGACGACGCGCCCGTGGCCATCGCGTTGCTCGATGGGCTGGGCAAGGTCATGGACTGCAACCGCGCGTTCCTGACCCTGGCGGGCGCCCACCGCGACATGGTCGCCGGCCGGCCCTTCGCCGAACGCCTGCTGCCCGAGGACCGCGACGTGGTCGCCTCGGCCCTGTCCGACGTCATCATGGGCCGGGTGCGGGCGACCCAGACGGAAATCAGGTTGGCCGCCCCCGGCGGGCGGCAGGCGGCGGCGACGCTGTTCGCAAGCCGCATGGAAGACGACGCGGGCAACATTACCGGCTTGGTCCTGCACTTCATCGACACGACCGAACAGAAGAACCTGGAAATCCAGTTCGCCCAGTCGCAGAAGATGCAGGCCGTGGGCCAACTCGCGGGCGGCGTGGCGCATGATTTCAACAACCTGCTGACCGCCATGATCGGCTTCACGGACCTGCTGCTGGAACGCCACGGGCCGGGCGACCCGTCGTTCAACGACCTGCAGCAGATCAAGCAGAACGCCCACCGCGCGACCAATCTGGTGCGCCAATTGCTTGCCTTCTCGCGCAAGCAAAACCTGGAGCCGGACCTGCTCGACCCGGAAGACGCCATCAACGACCTCTCCAACCTGCTGCGCCGGCTTCTGGGCGAGACGGTCAAACTGAAACTGGAACATGAACGGGGTGCGGGGCGCATCCTGGCCGACCGGGGGCAGTTCGATCAGGTCATCATCAACCTGGCCGTCAACGCCCGCGACGCCATGGCCGAGGGCGGGCCCCTGGTGATCCGCACCTTCCGCCGCGACCTGGAACGCCCGATGCAGCAGTCGGGTGAAGTCATCCCCGTCGGCTCCTACCTGGTGATCGAGGTCGAGGATAAGGGCACCGGCATTCCCAAGGACGTGCTCGACCGCATTTTCGAGCCGTTTTTCTCGACCAAGGAAGTGGGCCAGGGCACGGGCCTGGGCCTGTCCACCGTCTACGGCATCATCCATCAGTCGGGCGGCTATGTGACCGTGGAAAGCCATATCGGCCGTGGCACCACGTTCCGCCTGCTGTTCCCCCGCGCCGACGAGGACGCCCGCGCGCGGCGCGCCGCGGCAGCGCTGACGGACGAGACCGTGCCTACGGCGGCCGGCGCCAAGGGCAAAGGTAAGGGTGAGGGCGCCGGCAACGGGAAAGAGCCCGAACTGCCCCTGTTCGAAGCCGATCTCACGGGCTCGGAAACCATCCTGCTGGTCGAGGACGAGGACGCCGTGCGCATGTTCGGTGCCCGGGCCCTGCGCAACAAGGGCTACAAGGTGCTGGAGGCCCAGAACGGCGAGGTCGCGCTCGACGTGGTCAACGGCACGGCGCCGAAGATCGACCTCATCATTTCCGACGTCGTCATGCCGGGCATGGACGGCTATACCCTGGTTCGCCAGCTCCGCGAACAGATGCCGCAGGTCAAGGTCATCCTCATGTCCGGCTACGCCGAGGACGCCTTCCAGGACCAGATCGACAAGGACGAAACCCTCCACTTCCTGCCCAAGCCGTTTACCCTGAAGACGCTGGTCGGCAAGGTGAAGGAGATCATCGTGTCGGAGGGATTGTAGGGGGCGGCGGGTATGTCTCGCGGCTGTTTAGTATGGCGTCCCTGGAATTCTCAAAAATTCTCCGTTTTTCAGCCGCTTTTGAAGCGCGGGGGTTATTTCGATTCTTCCTTTAGCGATACCTTTCATCATCCGATCATGGTGAAAATCAAACCCGGCAAATATATCACTCAGTATTTTCAGAAACTGGTTCTGCTCCAGCTCAGAATCAAAACCGCGAAAATTCGTCAAAATAGGCCACGGCTCTCGAGTGTCGTGGATGCTTACCCCAATTTGGTTGAGGTGGAACACTACGGTCCCATCCGAAAGCCTTGTGTTCGGCTCCGAATTTCCATCACCGTCGCCATTGCTAATTCCGATCACTTTATCGCCCCAATGAAAAAGCAAAAGCATTCCACCGCGATGCCGATCAGCACCTCGTGAAGTCAAAAACACTTTGTCGTCCTCTTGACTAACCATGATCTGCTTGTCTGCATCATACTTGTACGGCATCGAATAAATTCCTGAACCCATACCGCTTGCTCACCACTCCACGACCTTGAGCCCGCCCCAAATTCGGGGACAGTTACCTATCTCCGGTCCTCTTTCCTCTGTGCCCCCTCTGTGATCTCTGTGTCGAACTAGTCAGTCGTTCCCGGAAAGGCGCGTGCCTGGATTGCCTTGGTAATGGGACACAGAGGTCACGGAGGGTCCACAGAGCACACAGAGAAAAGATGGATTTCCGCGTGCGCGGGGATTCCTTCCCCCGCCCGCCGGAACCGATGCTTCATGCCTTACGCGAACCGGGTGAAGAAGGCGCTCACTTCCGCGTCCGTGGCGTAGACCGGCGGGGCTTGGCGGCGTTTCACTTCCTCGATCTGCGCCGTGCTCAGGCGAACCGCGTCTTCGGTCTCCTGGCGGCGAGGGACAACAGGATTCCCGCCGCCTCGTCCTGGCACGCATCCGGCAGGCGGCGGGCCTGTTCGATGGCCTTGTCGAAAAGCTTTGTCATGGCATGAGTGTACTGCGCATCAGGACTCTCGTCACTCCGGCTTTCGAAAGTGGGGGCCAGCGAACCTCTGTCTTCCCTCTCATTGTCTCTGTGTCTCAGTGGTTATCTTTTTCGAACCACAGAGGCACAGAGACGGTGAGGAAGAGAGTAGGAGAAGGGGGCCCGGATTCCCGCTTGCGCAGGAATGGCGTCGAGGACTCGGCGGGCGGCGGGGCTGTTAACCATATCCGTTAA
The DNA here is from genome assembly GCA_963972065.1 of uncultured Rhodospirillaceae bacterium. GTDB lineage: Bacteria > Pseudomonadota > Alphaproteobacteria > Rhodospirillales > Casp-alpha2 > UBA1479. Next base: position 52,832 of record CAXAVJ010000013.1, on the reverse strand, counting down.
GCATGGGTTCCTGAGTCCGGTTTTGACCGGAACACTCTGTGAACAAACCTGATAAAATATAGTTATATCAACGTAGTACAAATTACGCTTGTCAATGAGAACAAAACACGTACATTGAACGCAATTGCAACGGCTTGCGGGCCTATGGAATAAGGGAGTGGCAAGATGGCCGATTCGGCATTGCGTTTGGTGGAGAAGCAGGACGTGGATAAAAGCAAGGCCCTCGATGCGGCGTTGGGGCAGATTGAGCGCGCCTTCGGCAAGGGCTCGATCATGCGCCTGGGGCAGCGCGAGGTGGTCGATACCCCGACCATTTCTACGGGCTCCATCGGCCTGGACATCGGTCTCGGCATCGGCGGCCTGCCGCGCGGCCGTATTATCGAGGTCTATGGCCCGGAAAGCTCCGGCAAGACGACCCTGGCCCTGCATGTGATCGCCGAGGCCCAGAAGATGGGCGGCACCTGCGCCTTCGTCGACGCCGAACACGCGCTGGACCCCAGCTATGCCAAGAAACTGGGCGTCAACGTCGACGAGTTGCTGATTTCGCAGCCCGACGCCGGCGAACAGGCTTTGGAAATCTCCGACACCCTGGTGCGTTCCGGCGCCATTGACGTGCTGGTGGTCGATTCCGTCGCCGCCTTGGTGCCACGCGCCGAGCTGGAAGGCGAAATGGGCGACACCCACGTCGGCCTGCAGGCCCGGCTCATGAGCCAGGCGCTCCGCAAGCTGACGGCCTCCGTGTCCAAGTCCAACACCATGGTCATCTTCATCAACCAGATCCGCATGAAGATCGGCGTCATGTTCGGCAACCCGGAAACCACCTCGGGCGGCAACGCGCTCAAGTTCTATGCCTCCGTGCGCATGGAAATCCGCCGCATCGGCGCCATCAAGGACCGGGACGAAGTGGTCGGCAACCAGACCCGGGTCAAGGTCGTGAAGAACAAGATGGCCCCGCCCTTCAAGATGATCGAATTCGACATCATGTACGGCGAAGGCATCTCCAAGATGGGCGAATTGCTCGACCTGGGCGTCAAGGCCAACATCGTCGAGAAATCGGGCTCCTGGTTCTCCTTCAATTCGGAGCGTATCGGCCAGGGCCGCGAGAACGCCAAGCAGTTCCTGCGGGAAAACACCGAGATGGCCAAGGCCATCGAAGACCAGATCCGCCACAACGCGGGCCTGATTTCCGAGGAAATGATGGTCGGCTCTCCTGATCAGGACGGTGATGGCGACGCCGGCGACGCCCCGGACACGGCGGCGGACGAGTTCTAAGCCGGAAATCCCGGGCGAACGTCCTCTTACATATCCATATTCCCAGGCCCGTCACCCTCCGGGCCGCCCCCAGGCCTCCCCCAGGCCGAACCGGAGGTGCGTCCCCCACGCACCCTCCAGAAGCAGCCGGCGCGCCTCCGCGTCGGCTGCTTCTTTTTGAGGAAGACCGTGGCGCCCGCGCCCCCGCGTCGGCGGCGTCTTTGATTGGGACCATGCCCGCTGGCCGCATCCATTGTCCGCCGTTGGCCGTATATATGGCCGGCGGGCCGATTATTCTCTCAGGGTGGCGGTCAGCGCCCGATGGTCCGGTTCCTCAACCTTTCTGGACAGGCCCCCGGCTTGCCGGTAAAACCGTCGCTTCCATCCGCGACCGCCTGATATCTTCGCTTTAAACCCCTGAACCCTGGGCTTAAATAACGACCATGCAGACCGTCAACGACATCCGCCAGGCCTTCCTGGACTATTTCGCCGCCAACGGCCATCAGATCGTCTCCTCGTCGCCCCTGGTGCCGCTGAACGACCCAACCCTGATGTTCACCAACGCGGGCATGGTTCAGTTCAAGAACGTGTTTACCGGTAACGAGACGCGCGACTATTCGCGCGCCGTGACGTCGCAGAAATGCGTGCGCGCCGGCGGCAAGCACAACGACCTGGAAAACGTCGGCCATACGGCCCGCCACCACACCTTCTTCGAGATGCTGGGCAACTTCTCTTTCGGCGACTATTTCAAGGAACGGGCGATCGAATTGGCCTGGAACCTGGTCACCAAGGAATTCGGCCTGCCCGCGGACAAGTTGCTGGTCACGGTCCATACCTCGGACGAGGACGCGGCCGCCCTGTGGCGCAAGGTCGCGGGCCTGCCCGATTCCAAGATCATCCGCATTCCCACGTCCGACAATTTCTGGGCCATGGGCGACACGGGGCCTTGCGGGCCGTGTTCGGAAATCTTCTACGACCACGGCGACCATATCCCCGGCGGTCCCCCGGGCAGCCCGGACGAAGACGGCGACCGCTTCATCGAAATCTGGAACCTGGTGTTCATGCAGTTCGAGCAGCTGACCGCCGACCAGCGGGTCGAGCTGCCCAAGCCTTCCATCGACACGGGCATGGGGCTTGAGCGTATCGCCGCCGTTATGCAGGGCACCCACGACAACTACAACATCGACCTGATGCGCAACCTCATCATGGCCTCGGCCGAGGCGTCCGGCGTGGCGCCCGACGGCGACCATGCGGTGTCGCACCGGGTCATCGCCGATCACCTCAGGGCGTCTTCGTTCCTGATCGCCGACGGCGTGCTGCCGTCCAACGAAGGCCGTGGTTACGTGCTGCGCAGGATCATGCGCCGCGCCATGCGCCATGCCCATCTGATGGGCTGTGAGGACCCCTTGCTCTACAAGCTGGAGCAGACCCTGGTCGACAACATGGGCAAGGCCTATCCGGAACTGGTGCGCGCCCAGGCGCTGATCACGGAAACCCTGAAGCTCGAGGAATCGCGGTTCAAAACGACCCTCGACCGCGGCCTCAAGATTCTCGACGAAGCGACGGCGGAGATGGGGGCCGGCGGTGTGCTCGACGGCGAAACGGCGTTCAAGCTTTACGACACCTTCGGCTTCCCTCTCGACCTGACCGAGGACGCCCTGAAGGACAAGAAGATCGCCGTCGACACGGATGGTTTCAACACGGCCATGGAGCGCCAGCGCGCCGAGGCCCGCAAGGCCTGGGCCGGGTCCGGCGACGCGGCCACGGAAACGGTCTGGTTCGGCGTTCGTGACGAGGTCGGGGCCACGGAATTCTTCGGCTACGACACGGAACAGGCCGAAGGCCAGATCCGCGCCCTGATCGTCGACGGCAAGCGCGTCGACACGGCCAAGACCGGCGACGTGGTGCGCCTGGTCGCCAACCAGACGCCGTTCTACGGTGAATCCGGGGGCCAGATGGGCGACCAGGGCGTAATCACCACGGCCGAAGGTGTTCGCATCACCGTGACCGACACCCAGAAGATGCTGGGCGCCCTGCATGTCCATGTCGGCAAGGTCGAGGACGGCACGGTCAGCGTCGGTGACGAGGCGCAGTTCACCGTCGACGGGACCCGTCGCCGCCGACTGCGCGCCAACCATTCGGCGACCCACCTGCTGCACGAGGCCCTGCGCCGTCATTTGGGCAAGCATGTGACCCAGAAGGGCTCGCTGGTCGCGCCCGACCGCCTGCGTTTCGATATTTCCCATCCCAAGGCCGTCAGCGCGGAAGAACTGGCTCTGGTCGAGGCCGATGTGAATGCCCAGGTGCGCGCCAACAACGACGTGCTGACCCGCCTGATGGACCCGGAAAGCGCCGTCGAGGCAGGGGCTCTTGCCCTGTTCGGCGAAAAGTACGGCGACGAGGTCCGCGTGGTTTCCATGGGCACGCCCGAGGACGGCGACCATTATTTCTCCACCGAACTGTGCGGCGGCACCCATGTGCGGCGCACGGGCGACATCGGCGTGTTCAAGATCATCGGCGAGGGGGCGGTCGCCGCCGGCGTGCGCCGGATCGAGGCCGTGACCGCCGATGGTGCCTTGGCCTATTTCGACGCCCATGAAAAGGCTCTGGCCGAGGCGGCGGCGGTATTGAAGGTGAAGCCCGAGGACGTGGCGGCGCGGGTCGCCTCCCTGGTCGAGGACCGCAAGCGCCTGGAACGCGAGCTGTCCGACGCGCGCAAGAAAATGGCGCTCGGCGGCGGGGGCGGCGGGAATGCGGCCGGCAACGGCGGCGGCGACGTGAAGGACCTGGGCGGCATCAAGTTCGCGCCTCGGGTGCTGGAGGACGTGCCCGCCAAGGAACTGAAGGGCATGGCCGACGAATTAATGAAAACCCTGGGGTCGGGCGTGGTCGCGCTGGTCAGCGTGACCGAGGGCAAGGCCAACGTGGTGGTTGGCGTGTCCGGCGATCTGACGGAACGCATGAGCGCGGTCGATCTGGTCCGCGCCGGATCCGCCGCCGTGGGCGGCAAGGGCGGCGGCGGCAGGCCGGACATGGCCCAGGCCGGCGGCCCCGACGGCGCCCAGGCGGGCAAGGCGATCGACGCCATCGCGGCCGCGATCCAGGCCTGAGTGGACCGATGACCCAGAAATTTTCCGGCACCGATACCTTCGTCGCGACCGAAGACCTGCAGGTCGCGGTCAACGCCGCCATCAACCTGGAACGCCCGCTGCTGATCAAGGGCGAGCCGGGCACGGGCAAGACCGTGCTGGCGGCCGAGGTCGCCGCCGCCATCAACGCCCCCCTGATCCAATGGCATGTGAAGTCGACCACCCGCGCCCAGCAGGGGCTTTACGAATATGACGCCGTGGCACGGCTGCGCGATTCACAGTTGGGTGATGCGCGAGTCCATGACATCGGCAACTACATCATCCGCGGCAAGCTGTGGGAGGCCTTCGATGCGCCCGCGCGCCCGGTGCTGCTGATCGACGAGATCGACAAGGCCGATATCGAGTTCCCCAACGATCTGCTGCTCGAACTCGACCGCATGGAATTCTTTGTCTACGAAACCAAGGAAACGGTCGCCGCGCGGGTCCGGCCCATCGTCATCATCACCTCGAACAACGAAAAAGAGTTGCCGGACGCCTTCCTGCGCCGCTGTTTCTTCCACTACATCCGCTTCCCCGACGAAGACACCATGCGCCGCATCATCGATGTCCACCATCCGGGCATTCAAAAGCGCCTGGTCGCCGAGGCGCTGAACCTGTTCTACGATCTGCGCGAGGTGCCGGGCCTGAAGAAGAAGCCGTCAACGTCGGAACTGCTCGACTGGCTGAAGCTGCTGATGATCGAGGACATCCCGCCGGAAACCCTTCGATCCAACGACAAGAAGGATTTGATCCCGCCGCTTTATGGCGCCTTGTTGAAGAACGAGCAGGACGTCCACCTGCTGGAGCGGCTGGCCTTCCTTAACCGCCGTGAGGGCGGCTGAGGCGGCGATGCGCTGTCCTTCCTGCGGAACCCGCTTCAAACGCCTGTCCAGCTGGCCCCTGGCGGCCGGCCGGCCCATCGTGTGCGGCGAATGCGGCACGGCCAGCAAGCGGCTTGGCCGCTGGAAGCCGCTGTTGATCGCCATCGGCATGTTGTTCGTGTTTCAGCAGATGATCGGCATGTTCGCCCTGACCGGGATGGGTACGGTGATCCTGCTGGCCGGCCTGATCCTTTTGTCCATGACCGTGGACGAGGCGACCATTGAACTGGTCCCCGTGAGCGGCCCGGCCCCCGACCCGGAAGACGCGCCCGAGGCCTGACGCCGTCCTCCCTGGCCCCGGGCGGGCCGGTCGGATAAGCTGACGGTACCTGAAGGGTGGCGCTCATGAACCTGAACTCGATTCTCGATTCCGACCGCCTGCGCCAGTGGCTGGACGCCGCGCTCACGTGGCTTGATATCCATCTGCTGGCCGCCGACAACCTTGTGCAACTTGGCGTGATTGTCGCGACCTTTGTCGCCGCGCGCCTTTTGTCACCCCACCTGGAGGCCGTTCTCGACCGGCGGCCGGATCAAGGCTGGTATGCAAGGTTTGGTGCGCCCGTGGTGGCGGCGCTCAAGCCTGTCGCCCGGCCGGTGCTGTGGCTGGCGGCCCTATGGTTCGCCGTGTTCGCGGCCAAGGGCGCCGCCTGGCCCCATCACTTGATGGAGGGGGCGGTCTCGCTGCTGACGGCCTGGGCGGTGATCCGCCTGGCATCCGGGCTGATCCGCAATCCGTTCTGGGCCCGCGCCATCGCCGTGACCGCCTGGACCATCGCGGCCTTGAACCTTTTGGGCCTGCTCGACCCGGTCATGCGCACCTTGGACGACATGGCGCTCAATCTGGGTGAATTCCGTCTGTCCGTCCTCGGCATGATCAAGGCGGTGTTGCTGTCGGCCCTGTTCCTTTATCTCGCCTCCGTGACGTCGCGCATCGCGGAAACCCGCATCAACGCCTCGGACAGCCTGACACCGTCGATGCGGGTGCTGTTCGGCAAGTTCGCCCGGGTGTTTCTCTACGCGCTCGCCATCGCCCTGGCCCTGGAAAGCGTGGGCATCAATCTGGCGGTCTTCGCGGTGTTCGGCGGCGCCTTGGGCCTCGGTATCGGCTTCGGCCTGCAGAAGGTCGTCTCGAACCTGATGTCGGGGATTATCCTGCTGATGGACCGTTCGGTGAAACCCGGCGACGTGATCGCCGTGGGCGATACCTTCGGCTGGATCAACACCTTAGGCGCGCGTTATGTCTCGGTCATCACCCGCGACGGGACCGAGCACCTGATCCCCAACGAGGAGCTGATCTCGCAACGGGTCGAGAACTGGTCCTACTCAAATTCCATGATCCGCCAGAAGGTGCCGATCGGCATCGATTACGGCGCGGACGTGCATCTGGCGCGAGACTTGGCGATGCAGGCGGCCGACGGGGTCAATCGGGTGCTGAAGGACCCCAAGCCGGTCTGTCACCTGATTGAATTCGGCGACAATGCGGTGATTTTGGAACTGCGGTTCTGGATCGACGATCCGCAGAACGGCGTCGCCAATGTGCGCAGCGAGGTTCAACTGCGCATTTGGGACCTTTTCCACGAACACGGCGTGGTGTTCCCGTTCCCGCAGCGTGATCTGCATTTGCGCTCGTCCGTGCCGCTCAAGGTCGAGGTCGCGGGGCCGGACAAGGACTGATGCTCAGCCGATGATTTCGCCGGCGACGTTATCGACGACCACGGGCGATTCGAAATAGGTCAGGCGCGGCGGCGAACCGTAGCGTTCGGTGATCGAGGCGACCCAGTCGGCGTTCAGCAACGCGTCGGCCTCAGCCCGCGTGCCGAACACATAGGCCCCGCCGCCGGTCATGGTTTCTGCGTTGTACAGGTAGAATTTGCGCAGCAGGCCCGGTGCGCCCAGGTACTTTTGCGAACTGTCCTGAAAGCGCGCGGTGGCGTCCGCCAGGGTCGTGCCGGGCGGCAGGTCGAAATTGACGACGACGGTGATCATGGATGGGCTCCCGTTTAAATAGTTTGTTATATGGGCGCCAGCTTATCCGCTCCGCTCATTGCGTTGAAGCGGGATTGGCAGGGGCGGGGTGCGAAGCTAAGGTGCGGCCATGTTCATCAATTTCTTCCTCGAACTGCGATCGGCCAAGGTGCCCGTGTCATTGCGGGAATACCTGACCCTGCTGGACGGCATGGACGCCGGCTTGGCCGACTACAGCATCGAGCATTTCTATTACCTGTCCCGCGCGACCCTGGTGAAGGACGAGAAGAACCTGGATAAGTTCGACCAGGTGTTCGGCCATGTCTTCAAGGGGCTGGAGCAGACGGAACAGGTCGATGTTCAGGACATCCCCGAGGACTGGCTGCGCAAGCTGGCGGAGCGCACGCTGACGCCCGAGGAACGGGCGCAGATCGAAGCGCTGGGCGGCTGGGACAAGCTGATGGAGACCCTGAAGAAGCGCCTGGAGGAGCAGAAAAAGCGTCACCAGGGCGGATCGAAGTGGATCGGCACCGCCGGCACGTCCCCCTTTGGCGCTTACGGATACAACCCGGAAGGGGTGCGCATCGGCCAGGACGACAACCGCAACTTCCGCGCCGTGAAGGTCTGGGACAAGCGCGAGTTTAAGAACCTGGACGACACGCTGGAACTCGGCACCCGCAACATCAAGGTCGCACTGCGCCGCCTGCGCCAGTTCGCGCGCCAGGGGGCGCCGACGGAACTGGACCTGGACGGCACCATCCGCAACACGGCCAAAAGCGGCTACCTCGACATCCGCATGATCCCGGAACGCCATAACGCGGTGAAGGTACTGCTGTTCCTGGACGTGGGCGGGTCCATGAACCCGCATGTGCGGGTGATGGAGGAACTGTTTTCCGCCGCCCGGTCGGAATTCAAGCATCTGGAATATTTCTACTTCCACAACTGCCCGTACGAACGGGTGTGGAAGGACAACATCCGTCGGCGCACGGACACGATCCCGACCTGGGAGGTGCTGCACACCTATCCGGCCGACTACAAGATCATCTTCGTCGGCGATGCTTCCATGAGCCCTTACGAGATCGCCTATCCCGGCGGCAGCGTCGAGCATTGGAACGAGGAGGCGGGCAGCCTGTGGATGCAGCGCATCCTCGGCGTCTATTCGCGGGCGGTCTGGCTCAACCCCGTGAAAGAGGATTGGTGGGGGCATACCCAGTCCGTCGACATGATCCGGCGGCTGATGGGCGGGCGCATGTTTCCGCTGACCCTGGACGGCCTCGACCGGGCGACCCGCGAACTGGTGCGCTGAGGCGGTCATCCGGGTTTGGTTATGCGGGCCGGAGGTCCAGCCTCCCCCTCACCCTTGGGGGAGAGGGTCGGGGTGAGGGACTAAGCGGGTCCGCCCGGGGGCGTGGCTACTTCTTTTTCTTCGGCTTGTCCGCGTCGGCGGCGACCTGCATCTTCACGATCTTGTCCGGATCGACGGGCGGCTCGCCGCGTTCGAGCATGCCGACGAACTTCATGCCGTCGGTGACCTGGCCCCAGACCGTGTACTGGCCGTCAAGATGGCTGGTCCGGGCAAAGCAGATGAAGAACTGGCTGTCGGCGCTGTCCGGGTTCATGGCGCGGGCCATGCCGACGGTGCCGCGCTTGAACGGCTCGGATGAGAATTCCGCCGGCAGGTTCTTGCCGCTGCCGCCCATGCCGGTGCCCGTGGGGTCGCCGCCCTGGGCCATGAAGCCGCCGATGACGCGGTGGAACACCAACCCGTCATAGAAGCCCTCGCGGGTCAGTTCCTTGATCCGCGCGACATGTTTGGGCGCCAGGTCCGGGCGCAGTTCGATCACCACGCGGCCGTGCGTGGTGTCCATGTAAAGGGTGTTTTCCGGGTCCATGGCTTCGGCGTCGTTCATCGCACCGATCCCCAGGACGAGAGCGAGCGCGGCGAAAAGGGACAGCAGACGTTGCATGGAATAGGACTCCCTTGGATTTCTCGGTTACGGATCAAATCGTTCATATCATCATCCGGACGATGGTCCGGACACTCCCTTGATTGTGGCGGTCGATGGTGACGGTTTCGGTTGCAGGTCAGTCGAACAGCTTGTCGATTTCGTCTTGGGTGACGCCCTCGCCCTGAAGCTGCGGGCCCTGAAGAAGCTTTTCGTCTTCCGACGAATCTTCGGTTTCGACCTCGACGCTTTCGATGTGTTCCTTGCCGAAAATCTGGATCAGCGTGTTGACCCGCGTTTCCACGTAAGTCACCGACCGGGCGATCTTGGTCACGCGCTGGCCGGTGATGTCCTGGAAGGTGCAGGCTTCGAAGATGTTGGAGGAGTTGTTTTCCAACTCGTCCAGAAGGGCCAGGATTTCCGGGTTATCGGTCTTTTCGCGGATCGTGCCGATGGTGTCCGAATTCTGTTCGACCACTTCCATGATCGAGTTGGTGGCATCTTCCGTGGCCTTGACGATGGCGTCCAACTGGTCGGACATGTTGTCGAACCGCCCATTGCCCTCGTCGGAACGGGTGATTGCGGCCACTTCCTTGCGAACCCGCTGAATGTAATTGAAAAGGTTGAGGATTTCTGCCTGAAGCAGCTCCAACTCTTCCTTGGTTTCCATGCGTCGAACTACCCGCCGTTGGCTTGATTTTCATCTTCTATTTTGTCGCATGGTAGCGGCTAAAACGAGAAAATCCATACATTTAGGCGTCTTTGTCCATCTGGTTCCCAGCCGCCCGGAATGCCGACAGGATGCGCCGTGCGGCCTCGCTGGGGCCGACAGCACCCTCCGCGACGGCGGGTTCCAGGTCCGCCAGGGCCTGCTTCACGGCAGGGGCGGCCCGAAGTTCGCCCAACAAGGTTTCGTTGACTTCGTTCCACATCCAGGCCCTGGCCTGCTCGGCGCGGCAGGCATCGAACCGGCCCGACGATTGCGTTGCTGTGCGGAAGGCTTCGACCGACTGCCAGATATCGTCGAGCCCATCGCCGGTCACGGCGGAGCATTTCACCACCTGAGGTGACCAGTCGGCGTTTTCCGGGCGCAGCAGATGCAGGGCGGAAGTGTAATCCCGCCGCGCCCGCTCCGCCGCCGGGGCCAGATCGCCGTCGGCCTTGTTGACGACGATCAGGTCGGCCATCTCGACGATGCCCTTCTTGATGCCCTGCAGGTCGTCACCGCCGCCGGGGGCGAGCAACAGCAGGAACATGTCGACCAGATCCTTGACCGCCGTTTCCGACTGGCCGACGCCGACGGTTTCGATCAGCACCACGTCGTAGCCGGCGGCCTCGACCGCGATGATGGCTTCCCGCGTGCGCCGGGCGACGCCGCCCAGGGTGCCGCCCGAAGGCGAGGGCCGGATATAGGCGTCGCGGCACCGGGCGAGCTTTTCCATGCGCGTCTTGTCGCCGAGGATCGAGCCGCCTGAACGCGGGCTGGTCGGGTCGACGGCCAGCACGGCGACCTTGTGGCCGCGGTCGACCAGGGCCAGGCCGAAGGCCTCGATAAAGGTGGACTTGCCGACGCCGGGAATGCCGGTGATGCCGATGCGGATGGATTTTCCGGCCGCCGGCAAAAGTGTGCGGATCAAGGCTTCGCCCTGGACCCGGTGGTCGGCGCGGCCCGATTCCAGCAGGGTGATGGCACGGGCGAGAGCGCGCAGATCGCCGGCCGCGACCTTGTCTCCCAGGTCACGGGCCATTGCCTCGGCGGTGGTGTCGGAGGCGGTCAACGGGGAGGCGGGCGTCAACGTCCGCCCTTGGTGGGGTCCAGGCCGAAGGCTTCGAGCGCCATGGCCTGCAGCTTGATCTTCTGATCCGGGCCCAGTTCGTCGAGAATCTTGGTCTTCTGCTTGCGCACGGCCAGGGCCTGTTGGATCAGCGCCTTGCGCTCACCGGTCAGCTTGGGTTTCGACGCCAGTTCCTTTTCCGCCGATTCCAGCGCCTGGCGGGCGGCGACGCGCAGTTCCTCGGCGCTGGCGGGCAGGGCCTCGGGCGTGGCGGCCTGGGGCGCCGTTTTGGCGCGCTGTTTGGCGGCGTCCAGGGTCGAGCGGGCCTTCTTGTCCATGACGACGGACAACAGCGCTTTGGAAAAGACCTTTTTCAGCATGCCGAAACCTTAATCAAGATGTCCGCCGCAAGGGCGACGGCGCCAAGACTATCCTATGGCGGTCAGGGCTGACAAAGGGTTAACGCGGCGCCTGGAAATTCGGGCGCGCCTAGAGGCGGCTGGGCGCTTCCTGTTCCGTGAAGTCGGGAATCCAGCGCAGGAAGTAGGGCAGGGCGCGGCGGCGCTGTTCCGCGTTCGTGCCGTGGCTCGACGTGAAGGACTTGAACACGTTGTAGCCGAAGGCGTCTTTGGCCGAGAGATAGACCCAGAGCGCGGTCAGTTCGCCCGAACAGGGGGCGGTGTCCTTGATCAGATCGTTCAGGTGGTCGCGCGCCGCCCCTTCGCGGGCCTGGTTTGACCCGTATTCCTGCTGCAGCATCTGTTTGACCGCCTGCTGCTCCTCGTCGACCTGTTCCGGGTAGTATTCGAACAGGGACTTGAGGAAGATGAAGTCCTCGTATTTCGGCGGGCTGTAGGTGACCTCGGGCCCGGCGATGATGTTCCAGAACCCCTTGGCGTGATCCAGTTCGGTGGTGTCGGCCACGGCCTCGCGCTCGACGACTTTTTCCTCTTTCTGGAAAAAGCCCAGGAAGCCGCCGGTCTTCTTGGTCGTCACCTTGGTCTTCGCCGATTTTTGTGGCGGCGGCTTGTCGCTGGTCAAAAAGCGTTCGATATCGCCCAGGCCGTCTTCCCACATGCTGCGCACGGGGTTGGCTTTCTTCGGCTTGTCGAAGATTTCACGGAACGCCGCTTCCTCGAAATTCCGGGCCTTCAATTCGTCACCTAAAACCATGATCCGGCGGTTGGTGAAGAACCGATGCATGAAGTGTTCCTTGATCGCCGTGACCAGATTGTCGCCGAAGCGGGTCGACAGCGGGAAGGGCGTGGGCGTCAGGGTGTGTTGCGGCACGTACCACAGCATGGCGCGCTTGCGCAGGTACTTGCAGATCTGTTCCGTGAAGGCCTCGGTGAAGGGGGTGTCTTCCCAGGGCTTTTCGGGCTTGGCCGGTTTCGCGGCGGCGGCCGGCTTTTTGGCGGCAGGCTTGCCCTTGGCGGCCTTGCCTTTCGCGGCGCCCGCGGGCTTGGCATTCGCGCCCGCCGGGCGTTTCTTGCGCCGCTTTTTGCGCCGCGGGGCGTCGCCGTCGCTGTCCTCGCCCGATATCTTGTCGAAGGCTTCCAGAAGTTCCGACGCGCGAATGCGCGCCCGCTGGGTGAATTCCGGGTCCTTCAACTGACCGCAGGCTTCAAGGAAGGTCAGGGTCGTCTGGGTCGCCTGGACCACGTCGGGCTGCACCTTGCCGCCGGCATTGGCCCTCAGCTCCTTGACGATGCCGTCCACGGCGTCGTCGACAGCCGTCATCAGCGTCGCCTTGTCCGTGTCGGGCGATAGGCCGGCCAGCGCATTGATGATGCTTTGCGTGCTCAAACGATACCTCTGGACCGCCCGGTGAACCCCAGTACCCGCCCGGCGGTCGGCTTCCCAAAAAAACACTCGACCGATCTATGTCGGCCTTTAGTAGGTGCCACGAAATTGGTTAATACCTACCTAATCTTAGACCCTTTGCGCAAGAAGGGCGGCACACCGCAGCATGGATTTATTGGACCGAATACAGGGTGCGGGACTGTTGTCCGCGTATTTTCATGGAATATTGCGTGAGTTTGCCCGCGTTTGGCCTTAAGCCTATGGGCGCAGGGACAGTGACGAAATAAAGGAGAGGGAAGGCCCCCATCATGAAACGTGAACGCCGCGCGAAGATCGTCGCGACCCTAGGCCCTGCGACGTCCAGCCAGGAAGCCATCGAAAAGCTGTTTGAAGCCGGCGTCGATGTGTTCCGCATGAATTTCTCCCACGGCACGCATGCCGATCATCAGAAAATCCACGGCATCGTGCGCTCGCTGGAACGCAAGTTCCACCGCCCCGTGGGCATCCTGCTCGACCTTCAGGGCCCGAAATTGCGGGTCGGCGACATCGACACGGGCAGTGCCGAACTGGAAGTCGGCCACAAATTCCGCCTGGACCTGGACAAGACGCCCGGCAACCACCGCCGCGCCCCGCTGCCGCATCCGGAAATTTTCGCGGCGCTGGAGGTCGGATCGACGCTGCTGATCGACGACGGGCGCATCCGCCTCAAGGTTCTGGAATGTTCCAAGGAACATGCGGAATGCGAGGTCGAGATCGGCGGCACCCTGTCCAACCATAAGGGCGTCAACGTGCCCAGCGTGATCCTCGACGTTTCGCCGCTGACCAAGAAGGACCGCGACGACATGCGGTTCGGCCTCGACCTCGGCGTTGAATGGGTCGCGCTCAGCTTCGTGCAGCGGCCGGAGGATCTGGCCGAGGCGCGCAAGCTGGTGGCCGGGCGGGCGGCGATCATGTCCAAGCTGGAAAAACCGGCGGCGCTCACGCATCTGGAGGAAATCGTGCATCTGTCCGACGCCATCATGGTGGCGCGCGGCGACCTGGGCGTGGAATGCCCGACCGAGGACGTGCCCGTGGCGCAGAAGCAGATTCTGCATCTGTGCAAGCTGGCGGGGAAACCGGTGATCGTGGCGACCCAGATGCTGGACTCCATGGTCCATGCGCCGACCCCGACTCGGGCCGAGGCCTCCGACGTGGCGACCGCCATCTACGACGGCGCCGACGCGGTCATGCTGTCGGCTGAATCGGCGGTCGGCGATTATCCGACCGAAACCGTTGCCATGATGGACCGCATCATCAAGCGCGTGGAACAGGACGAACATTACCGCCTGATGCGCGACCGCCGGCGCGGCGGCCATGACGCCACGGCGGCCGACGCCATCACCGTCGCCGCCTGTCAGGTCGCGGAAACCATTTCGGCGGCGGTCATCGTGACCTTCACCACCACGGGCTCGACGACCCTGCGCTGTGCCCGCCTGCGGCCGGCGACGCCGATCCTGGGGCTGACACCTAAAAGAGAAACCGCGCGGCGGCTGGCGCTGTGCTGGGGCGTGCATTCGGTGCTGACCGAGGACATCCATTCGTTCCGCGACATGGTCTCCAAATCCGTGGCCGAGGCCCAGAAAGACGGCTTCGCCAAGAAGGGCGACCCCATCGTCGTCACCGCCGGGGTGCCCTTCGGCACGCCGGGGGCGACCAACATCCTGCGCATCGCCTGGGTCGAATAACCGGCACGGGTGCCGCGACCCGCTTTCCTTCCACCACAGGCCTAAACGACCATCCCCATGCTCTATCAACTGTTCTCCGTCATCGCGCCGGTCCTGACCTGCGCCGTCATCGGTTATGTCTGGCGCAAGCAGGGCCGCCCCTACGACACGTCGCTGGTGACGACGCTGGTCACCAACATCGGCACGCCCTGTCTGGTGTTCTTCACCCTGATCGACACCAAGATCGAGGCCGATGCCTTCCTCACCATGGGGGCGGCGACCTTCACCACCATGGTCGCGTTCTATGTTTTCTATTTCGTGTTCCTGAAGGCCATGAAGCTCAGCCAGAAGGCCTTCCTCTCGGCCCTGGCCTACGGCAACACGGGCAACATGGGCCTGCCGCTTTGCCTGCTGGCCTTCGGCGACCACGGCCTGGCGCTGGCCATCGCGTATTTCACCGTCAACGTGCTCTGCCTGTTCACGGTCGGCGTCGCGGTGCCGGCGGGGGCGACCTCGCCCGGCGCCCTGCTGCGCCTGCCGATCCTCTACGCCGCCCTGGCGGCCCTGGTGGTCATGGTCATGGGCTGGACCGTGCCGGCGCCCATCGTCAACACCACGCGCATTCTCTCAGGATTAACGGTGCCGCTGATGCTGATTACCCTGGGCGTCTCCCTCGCGGGCCTCGGCGTCAAGAAACTGCCGCAGGCGGTGCTGCTCTCGGTCATGCGCCTGGGCGTCGGCTTTCTGGTCGGCTGGGGGGTGGCGGAACTGTTCGATTTCGAAGGGGTGGCGCGCGGCGTGCTGATCCTGCAATGCGCCATGCCCGTCGCCGTGTTCAACTTCCTGTTCGCCGAACGCTACAACAACCAGCCCGAGGAAGTGGCCGGCATGGTCGTGATCTCGACCGTCCTGTCCTTCGCGACCCTGCCGTTCTTGCTGGCCTTCGTGATGTAGGGTCACCGGTCGGCCTAGCAGCCCAATCGGTTCCGGAGCATGACCACTTTTGTTCGCGACACGCTGAAGGGGGTGTCGTATCCGTCGATATGGGCCACCCATTGGCCGGTCGACCGCCGCTGCAATTTTTGTACCGCGTGAATCTGCAGCACGAAGCTGCGATGCACGCGCATGAAATGGCTTTCGGGGAGGATGTTTTCCCACCATTTCAGGTTCCGGGCGTCGAGTACCTGATCGCCGTTGGCCAGGAAGAACCGGGTGCTGTCGCGTTCGGCCTCGCAGACGACGACATCACCCATGTTGGCGCCGACGATCCCGCGCAAGGACTGGAAATACAGGAACTCTTCCTGTGTCGCCGCCGTGGCCGTGGTCCCCGCGTCGGCGATGATCCGGGCGCCGAAGCTCGCACAGGCAAGCAGGTCGGACAGGCGCGACAGTTCCTGTACCTCGTCAGCGCCCCAGCGGCAGGGGGTCCGGGTCATGTCCAGTCCCATGATCCCGCGCAGCCGGCCTTCGAAATGCATGGGAATGCCGACGGTGCTTTTCGTGTCCTGAAGCTGCAATTTGGTTTGCAGGGTGCGCATGGATTTCGGCATGGCGTCGACATCGTGAACGACGACCGGGTGGCCGCCCCGCATCAGCCGATGCATCTCGCCCAGCGCCGTGCTGGGAATATCCAGGTTGTCGACGTTGTGGGTCGTCACCCCGCCGCGACACCATTCGTCGGTATCGCGGAAGGCGGACAGATTGGCGTTGTAGCGCACGGTCCAGGCCCGGTCGGCCTCGAACCGGCGGCCGATCAGTTCCAGGGCGCGCAGCGCTGTTTGCTCGATGGGCCCGCGCAGAAGTTCCTTGGCGACGGCAAGGACGCAATCCCCTGACCCGGCGGTGCCGGCGGGCAGATCACCCAGCGCCGGCCACACGTCCATGCCGGAATAGTCGTTTTCCCGCAGCGGATTGACCGAATTGCCGTTGTCCGACGCACCCACCATGCCGTTGTCGTACCCCCAGCTTGCGTCTGCTTCTTGGATACGGGCAGGGTGGCGCCGTCTCCGGGACATTTCCGGAGTTATAGACAATCCTGCTTGCGGATGGGAAGGGGCGGGGGTGTCGCCCCAACTCACCGATAGGCCGCCATCGATCCGTCCGGGCGCACCACCCAAATGGCGCCGTCGGCCCCGACGGACAGGGCCGCGACCTTGCCCTGGGCGTCCACGCCTTCCCATTTGTCGCCCTTGCCCAGCCGGTACAGGGTGTCCGATCCGCCGATGTGCCACACGGACCCGTCGCCGCCGACGGCGATATCCGTGGCTTCGCCGGGGAGGCCCGCCCATTTGCCGCCCTGGAACCGGTAGATGCGTTTGTTGGTGCCGACGGCCCAGGCAAGCCCGCCCTTGGCCCCGGCGATGCGGGCGATGGTGCCATCGACGCGTTGCCAGCCCTTGGGCGTGTCGTGATAGACGGACCCGTTGCCGCCGACATGCCATTTGCGGCCATCGGGGCTGACGGCGATGTCGCTGGCCCAGCCGGGCAGGTCGCGCCAATTGCCGTCGACGACTTCGCGCATCTTGCCGTCGGTCATCAGGACGAAGGCGCGGCCGGAAATGATGCCGGCGGCGACCCGGGCGACCCCGTTTTTCGCGACCTGTTTCCAGCCGCCCTTGCCGCCGGTCATCACATAAAGCGATCCGCCGCCGCCGACGTGCCAGACATCGCCCGCCGGGCTGACGCTGATGTCGCTGGCCCGGCCGGGAACGGTACCCCAGCTTTTGGGCGCGGTCGATGTGACCCCCGTCTTTGGGCCATAGGTTGTGATCGTGGGGTCGCCGACGATGATCGAGGTCACGGTGAGGCCATCGCCGATGTCCTTGGTCGTGGTGGTGTCCTTGACCATGCCCGGTTCGGCGAGCGGTGGACGGAACGGGGCGTAGGCGACGATCTGGCCGTTCGACCGGCGCGCCCACAGGCTGCCGCCCGGCCCGCCGGCGATGTTGGCGATGTTGCCGGCGTTCATCATCTTCCATTTGCCGCCGTCGATCAGGCGATACAGGGTGTTGCTGCCGCCGACGTGCCAGACGACGCCGTTGGGACCCACGGCGATGTCCGCCGCCGTGCCGGGCACGTTCGACCAGGACCCGCCGCCGGTATGACGGTAGATCTTGTCGTCCGTGCCGATGACCCAGGCCTCTCCGCCGGGTCCGGCGGCGATCCGTTTGGCCGATCCGGTAACCCGCTGCCAGCCGCCGCCGGTGCTGCGGTAGATCGAATTGTTGCCGCCGATGTGCCATTTCACGCCGCCGCCATAGGCGATGTCATAGGCCTTGCCGTCGATCCGGGCCATTTTGCCACCCGCGATCTGGCGCATGGACCCGTCGTCCATCAGCAGGAAGGCGACGCCGGCCCGATCCATCGGCGCGACCTGGGCGACGCCGCCGTCGGCGATCTTCTGCCACTTGCCGTCCTTTTCGGCGACGATGCGGTACAGCGACCCGCCGCCGCCGACGTGCCAGACCTCGCCGTTGGCCCCCGCGCCGATGGCATCGGCCGTGCCGGGCAGGCCGTACCAGCGGGCCAAGGAGGGATCGAAGGCATGGGGGTTGAGCACCTTGTCGACCGCTTCCCGGATGTCCGCCAGCGCCTTCGCATTGGGGCCGATATCGCCGCTTACGGCCATGGCCCAGAAGGTGTGGATTTCCCCGGCCTTGTCCTTGTTCTGCGAGAGCCGCTTAAGGTCGGTGGAATCCGACCTGGCCTGGATCAGCAGGCGTTCCAGCTTGGGCCGGGCGTCGGCCTTGGCCAGGTTCTTGTCCAGTTCCGCCTGCAGCACCATGGTGGCGACCTGAATGACGATCTGCGGGCCCGCCGAGGCAATGAGGGCGCTGCCCAACTTCAAATTCGACAGGCTGAATTTCAGGCCCGCCTTGCCTGTTTTGGCGAGAGCCTTCGCCGCCTTGGCGACATCGTCGGCGACATCGTCGACAAGTTCCAATTCGATCGTGTTGACCTTGGTCCGGTTGACGAAAATCTTGCCCGCCAGCCGCATGGCCGGGGTGTCGCCGCTGCTGCCGGTGGTGACCGTGTTGGCCGCAAAGCCGGCCAGCACGGACGGCGTGGTCGCGGCGCCAGTCAGGATGGCGCCGGCGACCCGCAGGGTGAAGTCGGGGGGCATGGGGGTCTGGTCGGAAAACAGGCCCAGCATCGCCGGGGCGCCGCCGAAGGCGCCGGCGTTTTTGCGCCGGTCGGTCAGGATCATCTCTTGCGCCTTGGCCCAGTTGTCATAGGCGTTGAGGGCTTCCTGGGCGGCGAAGATGCGCCGGTTCTGGATGTACTTCTCGAAGGCGGCGATCAGGCGTGCCTCGGGGCTGCCCGGCGGCACCCGTCCCTCAATCGCCAGATCGAGGATATGGTCCAGCACTGCCGTGACCAGGGGCAGGTTCTGGGTCGGGTCGGTCTTGATGTCTTCCCAGGCCTGACGCTTGGCGTCGCCGGCAGACAGGCCGATCTTCGCGCCCTGGCTGACCGCCGCTTGTTCGATGGCGCGGCGCTGCCGGATCAGATTGAGCGCGACCTCCGCCCCGCCGTCGAACCCGAACAGGCCCGGATTGAAGAAATCGGCTGCCTGCCACTTGAACGCTTCGGGCTGGCAGGCCTGGGGGCTGTTCACGGCGGCGGTGGTGCGCTGCGCCCCTTTGGGGCAGATCCAGCAACTGCCGCCGTTGATCGGGTCCCAGAAGGCATCCATGCCGTGGACCTTGCAGCCGAATCCGGCGACCTTGGTCGCGGGCTTCAGGTCGACCACGCGGCGGCCGCAGGCCTTGTTGGTGGTCACGGCGGGGAAGATGGTGCGCTCGTATCCGGCCGGGCATTGCCAGCACGATCCGCCGCTGATGGGGTCCCAGAAGCCGCCCTTTTCGCCGCAGGCGGCGGACACGAAACTGGCCGCGCGGTATTCGATGATCTGGGCCTTGGAGATATCGATGTTGGCGCGGGAACAGGATTTGGAATCGTTGACGGGGTTCAGGGTGCGCCCGAAACCGGCCGGGCATTTCCAGCATTCGCCCTTGTTGCGCGGGTCGAAGAAACTTCCGGCTGGGCAGGCGGTGGATGACGCCAGGCGTTTGGCCGATGTGTAATCGCTGAAAATCGGCTTGTCGCCTGCGAACTTGAAGCAGGCTTCGTCGGTGTTGACGGCGGCGGTGCCGCGGGCGAAGCCACTCGGGCATTGCCAGCAGCCGTAGGTCGCTTCGCCGATGTCGGCGAAGGAATTGGCCGGGCAGGTCGACTTGGGTGTGCCGACCTTCTTGGCCGCCGTCCAGGCGCAGGGCGCCGTCAACTTGCCATCCTTGCCGACGCCGCCGCAGATCGCTTCCGCCTGTGCCGGGGTATGACCGAAGGCCAGGCCGGTCAAGATGACGGCCAAGGAAATTGCCAGAACGCGCAACATGCTCATATTCACCCACCGATGCTGTTTGCTGTTTTCCGGGACTTGCGCCCGAATATGGGGACGACGGTAAGGGCCCCGTTTCAGCGGCACCAAGGCGAAAGCGACGAATTGCAGCTATATCCGACGAACGTCCCGGATGGGGGCGATTGGGCGGGGCGGTGATTTTGCAACGCGCGATGCCTGCTGCCGTGCTCGACGTTCCGTTTTCGGAAGACGATGGCAGCCCGTCGGAGGGCGCGGCGGGCAAGAGCTATGATTATCCTTCGCGTCCTTGCTGTTCTCCCCGGCGTTTGTGATATAGGGGGCATGTTAGTTGCCAAACTGCCCATTTCGGGCCGAAAATGAGATGGCGAACGGACCTTCACCCGCGTTGTTTTCTTCGTTTGGCGGCAGAATTTGGGGGCAGTGGATGACCGAGACAGCAGGCGATAACGCAGACGGGACCAGGGTTTTCCAGATATCCCGGGAAGCAGCGGAACACCTCTATCAGTTCATGCGGCTTTTCTGGGAAGAACGCTCCGGCCAGGATCTGGACGAGGGTTCCATTGGATCGTTGTTGGAAGGATACCGGGCAGCGATGGGAGAGCCGCATCTCGCGCCGGTCCGGGATACCATCGTCGGTATCCGTAACCAGGTTCGAAACGCCGGCCTGGAGTTCTCGATCCTCGAACTCGGGGCCGCGAACGGATCAATCATGCATGTCCTGGAAGACACGGTGGGGCTTGAAAATACGCGCTATTTTGGGATGGAACCGTGGCAGCCGTTCGTCGAAGACTTTTCGTCCCACTTCCCCGATCAGACGATGATCAGGGCGAACATCGATGACGCCCTGGAGCTTCTAAGCGGTGACCTGCGAGAGAGTTCGTTCAACATCTGTCTGGCCTGTTTGGTTTTTTGCATGATCGACCCGACACGGGTCAGAAAGTTCATTAATCTTGCGGCGAAAATTTGCGATTGCTTCATTATTTATGACATCAATTTGAATGTTCTCGGCGACCCAGACGACGAGAAAGTGCAGGTCTTTCCCTTCAATCCGGAAATGATCCAGTTTTATTTCGCGAACCCTCTCGATCAAATGTTGAAGGAGAATGGCTTCAAGATCGCGGGTTCATGGGATATGCCTGCCATCCGGAACACCATGGGCTGGAAAACATACCTCGCCGTGAAAGCGAACCTCTGAGCGGTGTGCCTATTCCGCAGCCAGGACGGCTTTTGATGGGTCCTTGAAGGCGGCCAGTAGTTCCACTTGGCGCGCCTTGGCTTTTTCCACGTTCGCCATCTTCACATGCCCGAAGCCGCGCATGGATTGCGGCAGGGCCGCGATCTCGCATGCTAAGGGCAGGTTGTTGGCAGCGAGACCGGCGAGGAGGCGGTCGATGGTCGCCTCGTAGTCGTTGATCAGGGCACGTTCCATCCGGCGTTCCTCGGTCCGGCCGAATAGGTCGAAGGCCGTGCCGCGCAGGCCCTTCAAGGGGGCGAGCAGGCGGAAGGCCTGGAACATCCAGGGGCCGAATTCGCGTTTCTGCAGGTGGCCGGTGCGGGCGTCCTTGGGGCTGCCCAAGGGTGGGGCCAGGTGGACGGTCAGTTTCTTGTGGCTCTGAAACGTCTGGCGCAGAGACCGGCGGAATTCGGGCGCAGAATACAGCCGCGCGACCTCGTACTCGTCCTTGTAGGCCATCAGCTTGAAGAACGACCGGGCGGCGGCTTCGGTCAGGTCCGTTCCGCCGGTGCCGAGGGCCGCTTCCGTGTGCCGCACCTTATCGACCAGGGCCGAATAGCGGGCCGCATAGGCCGCGTTCTGATAGGCGGTGAGGTCGGACACGCGCCGTGCGATGAAGCCGTCCAGGTCGAAGGCCGCCGCCGGTTTGTCCTGCGGGCCCGCCAATTTTTCCACGGCGGCAAGGTCATGGGCGGCGCGGCGGCCCCAGGTGAAGGCCTGTTTGTTGAAGTCGACGGCGACGCCGTTGAGTTCGATCGCGCGTTCGATGGCATCGGCCGAGATCGGCACCGCCCCCTTCTGGAAGGCATAGCCCAGCAGCATCATGTTGGCGGCGATGGTGTCGCCCATGAGGCGGCGGGCCAGATGGGTGACGTCGATGAAATCGGCGCGCCCGCCGGTGGCGTCCGAGATCGCGGCGCGCAACTTGTCATCGGGGAAATCCAGGTCGGGCAGGTTGGTGAATTCCGCGGTCATGGTCTGGCGGGCGTTGACCACGGCGCGTGCCCGGTCCGCGTCCAGCTTGCCCAGGGTCTCGAACCCGCCCGAGGTCACCATGTCGTTGCCGAGCAGAAGATCGGCCCCCCCGGCGGCGATGCGCACGGCGTTGAGGGCGTCCGGATCGTCGGCGATGCGGACATGAGCGAACACGGCGCCGTTCTTCTGCGCCAGGCCGGCGACGTCGAGCACGGTCACGGCCTTGTCATCCACATGGGCGGCCATGCCGAGCAGGGCCGAGATGGTCACCACGCCCGTGCCGCCGATGCCGGTGACGCAGATGTTGTAGGCTTTGTCGGTCGCGGGCAGGGCCGGGTCGGGCAGGACCGGGAAGGGCGTTGCGCTTGCGCCGGGGCTTCGCGTTTCCGAGCCCTTGGCCAGGACGCCGTCGTGCACGGTGACGAAGGACGGGCAGAAGCCCTTCAGGCAGGTGAAGTCCTTGTTGCACATGTTCTGGTCGATGGCGCGCTTGCGCCCCAGTTCCGTTTCCTGAGGGGCGATGGCGACGCAGTTGGAGACCACGCCGCAATCGCCGCAGCCTTCGCACACGGCTTCGTTGATGAACACGCGCTTGGCCGGGTCGGGGAAGGTGCCCCTTTTCCGACGTCGCCGCTTTTCGGCGGCGCAGGTCTGATCGTAAATCAGGGCCGAGACGCCGGGCCAGGTGGCGAGATCGCGCTGCACCTGATCCAAATCGTCGCGGTGGTGGATGGTCACGCCGGGGGCGAATGCGGTGCCCGGCGGGTATTTGTCGGGCTCGTCGGTGACGACGACGACGCGGCCCACGCCCTCGGCCGCGACCTGGCGGGAAATGATCGCGGGATCCAGGGGGCCGTCCATGGTCTGGCCGCCGGTCATGGCGACGGCGTCGTTGTAGAGGATCTTGTAGGTCACGTTGACCTTTGCCGCCACGGCGGCGCGGATCGCCAGGATGCCGGAATGGAAATAGGTGCCGTCGCCGATGTTGACGAAGATGTGCTCGCGCTCTGTGAACGGCGCCTGGCCGATCCAGTTGGCGCCCTCGGCCCCCATATGGGTGAAGGTGGACGTGCGGCGGCCCGGCATCCAGATCGACATGTAATGACAGCCGATGCCGGCGGCGGCCTCCATCCCTTCGGGCACGTTGGTGGACGTATTATGCGGGCAGCCGGCGCAGAAATAGGGGATGCGCTTGATGTCGGGCACGGCGCGCTCAAGGATGCGTTCTTTTTCCTCCAGGAACGTCAGGCGCTTTTCGACGGCTTCCGACGTATGGAAGTTGCGGATGCGCTGAGCGATCACCCGGGCGATGCGGGCAGGGGTCAGTTCTCCGGCGGAGGGCAGAATCCAGTCACCCGCCTCGTCGAACTTGCCGACGACCCTTGGTCTTACATCGGCGCGCCAGTTGTAGAGCTGTTCCTTCAACTGGTTTTCGATCACCGCGCGCTTTTCCTCGACGACCAGGATTTCCTCCAGCCCTTCGGCGAAGTGGCGCATGCCGTCGCGTTCCAGCGGCCAGGGCATGCCGACGCGGTAGAGCCTCAACCCAATCGCTTCCGCCTCGGCCTCGCCGATCCCTAAGTCTTCCAGGGCCTGCAGGGTGTCCAGGTAGGCCTTGCCCGTGGACACGATGCCGAACCGGGGCTTGGTCGAATCCAGGGTGATGCGGTCAAGGCCGTTGGCCCGGGCGAAGGCGAGGGCGGCGTAAATCTTGTGGCGGTGTAGGCGCTCTTCCTGTTCCATGGCCGGGTCGGGCCAGCGGATGTGCAGGCCGCCCGGCGGCATCTCGAATTCAGGCAGGACGATGTTGACCCGGCCCGGCGAGACATCGACCGAGGCCGAGGTGTCGATGTTGTCGGTGATGCACTTCATGCCGACCCACAGGCCCGCGAAGCGCGACATGGCCCAGCCGTACATGCCCATGTCGAGCAGATCCTGCACGTCGATGGGGTTGAGGATGGGGATGTTGGCGTCCATCAGCGCGTGTTCGGACTGGCTCGGCACGGTCGACGATTTGCAGGCCGGATCATCGCCCGCCATCACCAACACGCCGCCGTTGGGCGCCGTGCCGGCCATGTTGGCGTGGCGGAACACGTCGCCCGACCGATCGACGCCCGGGCCCTTGCCGTACCACATGCCGAACACGCCGTCGTATTTGGCGCGGTCGAACAGGTTGATTTGTTGTGAGCCCCAGATGGCGGTGGCGGCCAGGTCCTCGTTCACGGCGGGGTGGAATTTGACGTGATGATCGTCGAGGAAGCGCTTGGCGCGGCCGAATTCCCGGTCGATGCCGCCAAGCGGGGAGCCCCGGTAGCCGGTGACGTAGCCCGCCGTGTTCAACCCTTGGGCCAGGTCGCGCTGGCGCTGCATCAGGTTCAGGCGCACCAGGGCCTGGGTTCCGGTCAGGAACACGCGGCCTTCGGAAAGGCCGTATTTATCGTCGAGGCTGACGCTGCGAAGCTTCACCGGTTGTTCCCCATGTCGGCGGGTGGCGGAGGCCAACGCCCGTCCACAACGTTACGGGAAGCCGGGACGGCCTGCAATCGGGGGCGCGTAAATCGCAATTTTCTGGCGTGGTGGGGCGATATTGCGCCATCCCCTGCCGCGACCGGCCCCGGGGGCGGAAAGAATCTTCGCCGATGGCGGGTTTCTTTCGGCACGGGGGTGATTGGCCCGTGATTTTTGATTCCCAAGCGGCTATACCGGCTGCGGTCAACGTCAGGGGTCTTTCCGTTCATGAGTATTCTGGTTACCGGTGCTGCCGGCTTTATCGGCTTTCATACCTCGCAGGCGCTGCTGGCGCGGGGCGAGAAGGTGATCGGCATCGACAACTTCAACGACTATTACGACGTCGCGCTGAAGGAAAACCGCGCCGCGCGCCTGCTGGCCCAGGAAGGCTTTTCCATGGTGCGCGCCGATATTTCCGAGCGCGAGGCGATGGAACAGACCTTCGCCCGCCATCCCGACATCACCGGGATCATCCATCTGGCGGCCCAGGCGGGGGTGCGTTATTCGCTGATCAATCCCTATTCCTATACGAAGTCCAACGTCGAAGGCCATCTGGTGCTGATGGAGGCCGCGCGCAAGCTGAAGGACCTGAAGCATTTCGTCTATGCGTCGTCGTCCTCGGTCTACGGCGCCAATACCAAGCTGCCGTTCTCGGTCGACGACCCGGTCGAACATCCGGTGTCGCTCTACGCCGCGACCAAGCGGTCCATGGAACTGCTGTCGGAAAGCTATGCCCGCATGTACGCCTTGCCGATGACGGGGCTGCGCTTCTTCACGGTCTACGGCCCCTGGGGCCGACCGGACATGGCGGCCTATATCTTCACCAAGAAGATCATCGCGGGAGAGCCGATCCCCGTGTTCAATAACGGCGAGATGCGTCGCGACTTCACCTTCATCGACGACATCGTCGGCGGCATCCTGGGTGTTCTGGCGACCACGCCGAAGGCCCCCGACGGCACGCCGCACCGCATCTACAACCTGGGCAACAACCGCTCGGAACAGCTCATGCGCTTTGTGCAGGTGCTGGAAGAAGCGCTTCAACGCAAGGCGGAGATCGATTTCCAGCCGCTGCAGCCCGGCGACGTGGCGGAGACCTATGCGGATATCGATGCCTCGATCCGCGATTTCGGGTTTAATCCCGTGACCCCGATCGAGCAGGGCATTCCCCGCTTCATCGACTGGTACAAGGATTACCACGGGGTCTGAGGAGCAGGTTGGGAGCCGCACAATGTTCGACGGTTTCGAATTGAAACGCATGGCGGGCGACGGCGCCGAGATCAACCTGCGGATCGGCGGCCCGGACGGTGACGATGTTCCCGCCGTCCTGATGATCCACGGCTATCCGCAAACCCATATCATCTGGCGGCATCTGGCGCCGAAACTGGCCAAAACCCATCGCGTGGTCTGCCCGGACCTGCGCGGCTATGGCGACAGTTCCTGCCCGCCGACGGACGACCGCCACACGCCCTATTCCAAACGCGCCATGGCCCGTGACCTGGTCAAGGTGATGGCGGGCCTGGGGCACGAGACCTTCGCCGTGGTCAGCCACGACCGGGGGGCCAGGGTCGGCCACCGCATGGCCATGGATTTCCCGGATGCCGTCACGCGGCTGTGTTCCCTCGACGTGGTG
Source organism: uncultured Rhodospirillaceae bacterium (assembly GCA_963972065.1). Lineage (GTDB taxonomy): Bacteria > Pseudomonadota > Alphaproteobacteria > Rhodospirillales > Casp-alpha2 > UBA1479. The sequence goes on along the minus strand of CAXAVJ010000013.1, from coordinate 26,650 downwards.
CCCACGGGCAGCGTGTGGCAGCGCGCCAACAAGAACTGGGCCATGGGCTCGTTCCATTGGCTGTTTCTGGCCCAGCCCCATCCCCGGCCGGAAACCCTGATCGGCCATGATCCGGATTTCTGGCTGACATGGTTGCTGGAAAGCTGGTCGGCGGACATGTCGGCCTTCGCCGATGGCGCCTTGGAGGAATACAAGCGCGCCCATCGCAATCCCGATGTCATCCACGCCAATTGCGAGGATTACCGCGCAGGCGCCACCATCGACGACGAATTGGACCGCGCCGACCTGGACGCCGGCAACAAGATGCGCTGTCCCGTGCTGGCGCTGTGGGGCGGGGCACGGAAGGCCGGCGGGCCGAAGACCGACGGCAAGGTTTCGGCCCTCGACGTCTGGGGCGAATGGGCCGACGCGGTAAAGGGCGGGCCGCTGCCCTGCGGCCATTTCCTGGCCGAAGAAGCCCCCGATGCCGTCTGGGCCGAACTGGCGCCGTTTCTCGGCGTCGGCGCCTAAACTGATACATTTGAAGGAGACTGCACATGCCGTTTCGTAACGACCTGTTCCTGGGCCGGTTCGGCCTCAACCCCCGCCATGACGACACCGACCTGCTGCTGGACGAACCCGTGGCGCGCATGATCGGCCGCCGGGTGTGCCGCCATTATGGGCGCGAGGCGGTGACCGACGGCATGCTGGAAACCCTGCTTGCGGCGGCCCAGTCCGCACCCGCCAAGTCGGACCTTCAGCAATACGCCATCGTCGTCACGGACAAGGATCAGCAGCAGGCCATTTCCGACATGATCGGCTCCATGCCCTGGATCGCCGAGGCGTCGCGCTTCCTGGTGTTCTGCGCCGACATGCACCGGGGCCAGCGCATCGCAGGGATGCGGGGCAAGGAACACGTCAACAACACCCTCGACACCTTCATGAACGCGGCCGTGGATGCATCGCTGGCCATGATGTCCTTCATCACCGCCGCCGGGTTCAAGGGACTGGGGACCTGTCCGGTGTCGGCCGTGCGCGCTCATACGTCGGATATCTGCGAATTGCTCAGCCTGCCCAAGGGAGTTTATCCCGTGGCCGGCTTGACCGTCGGATACCCGACGGACGACGGGCGCTTTACCCTGCGCCTGCCGCCCTCGGTCGTGGTCCATCACGGGAAATATGACGATTCGGCCCTGGAGACGGAATTGAAGGCCTATGACGCGCGGCGCAACAAGCTGCAGCCGATCGCGCCGGAAAAACAGATGCACCAGGACGATTTCGGCGTTTCCGACGACTACGGCTGGACCGAGAACACGGCCCGGCGGCTGGCCAAGCGGGAACGCGCGGATTTCGGCGCGTTTATCCGATCCCACGGCTTCGATCTGGAATAGGGCGGCGGCCCGGCTGCGGTTATTTTATACCGCAGCGCAATAGGTTTGTTCCAAGCATCTTAAAAACTTAACGAAAGTTATATTGCGGTGCAGCATATCGAGCCCATATGATTGCCTGTGCTCGCTCGAAAAGGAGTTCCAGGGGGAAGACGCTTTTGCCAATCGGGCTTTAACCGGCCCCGGCTGAAAAGGAAGATCTTCCATGGCCAACGATATTAAGGATACCCAACCCGCCGGCATGGCCGTGCCCGTTCAGGATACGGCCGCGCCGCCCAGTTTTCGCAAGCTGACGGCGGCGGACGGAGACTTGCTCGCAGGCCACCTCAAGCGCCTTGAGCCCCATGATCGCCATTTGCGCTTCTGGGGTGGGGTCACAGACACCGCAATCGACGAATATTGCGCGCGGCTCGACTGGTCGGCCGCCGTGGTCGTCGGCGCCTTCATCGAGGGCGAATTACGCGGAGTCGGTGAACTGGTAAGGGTGCGACTGATGCCGAGGATCATGGCCGAGGTCGCGTTCTCGGTCGAAGGCCCGTGGCAGAACGCAGGCGTCGGCACGGCGCTGCTGCGCCGGGTGCTGACCATCGCGCGCAACCGCTGCATCGACCGTGTGTACATGCTGTGCATGACGGAAAACCGCAAGATGCAGAAGATCGCGTCCAAGTTCGAGGCTGAACTGAGCTTCGACGAAGGCGAGGTCGAGGGACGCATCCTGCCGGCCTGGCCCAGCTACTTTTCGCTTATGGAAGAAGCGGTCGAGGACAGCAAGGCCTGGTTCCCGGCGATCTTCGATCCGGCGTCCCTGTGGCCGGGACTGATCAGCCCGCCGGATCAGCCATAGAGACGTTCCAACTGCGTCCCGTAGATCTGCCGAATCACGTGGCGGCGCACCTTGAGCGTCGGCGTCATCTGCTCGTTGTCGACGGTGAAAGGTTCGTCGGCGACGATGAAGCGGCGGACCTTTTCGATATTGTTGAGCTTGCTGTTGATGCGGTCCATGGCGGCGGCCAGGGCCTTGTGCAGGTCGGCGTCGCCGGCCAGCTCCGACAGGCTGCCGGAAACACCGTTGGCGACGGCCCAGTCCTTCAGCCAGTCGGTGTCGGGCACCACCAGGGCCACCAGATGCGGGCGTTTGTCGCCGTAGACCATGGCCTGGGCGAATTCCGGCTCCAGGATGATGACGCCCTCGACCCGCTGGGGCGCGATGTTATCGCCGCCCGAATTGACGATGATGTCCTTCTTGCGGTCGGTGATGACCAGATAGCCGTCGTCGTCCAGATGGCCGACGTCGCCGGTGTGCAGCCAGCCGTCCTTGATCGCCTGGGCCGTTGCGTCCTCGTCGCGCCAGTATCCCTGCATGACCAGATCGCCCTGAACCAGGATTTCGCCGTCGCCCGCGATCCTGACATGGGTGTTCTTCATCGGCGGGCCGACGGTGTGCATCTTGACCTTCACGGGGCGGTTGACGCTGATCACCGGTGCCGATTCCGTCTGGCCGTAGCCTTGCAGGATGCGCAGACCCAGTGCCGTGAAATAGATGCCGACCTCCGGGTTCAGGGGCGCGCCGCCGGAAACCAAGGCCTTCAGCCGCCCACCGAACCGGGCCTTGACCTTGGCCCGCACCAATTTGTCCAACACGGCGTCCTGAAGGCGTTCGATCGGGCCCAGGCTGTTCGGATCCAGATAGCGTTTGGTGCCGAGGGCCAGGGCCTTGCGGAACAGTTTTTCCTTGGCTCCGCCGGCGGCCTCGACACCCCGTTCGATGCGCGCGCGCATGCTTTCATACAGGCGCGGCACGGCGGTCATGATGGTCGGCTGGGCTTCGGCCATGTTGTTGACCAGATGTTCGACACCCTCGGCGTAATAGATTTCGGCGCCGATCGACATCGGGAAAAACTGGCCGCCCGTATGTTCATAGGAATGGCTGAGCGGCAGAAACGACAGGAACACCTCGGCGTCCAGGCCGATTTCGCGCAGCGCGTCCGTGGCACCTTCGACGTTGTGCAGGATCGCCTTGTGCGACAGCATCACGCCCTTCGGTTTTCCGCCCGTGCCCGATGTATAGATGATGCAGGCCGTGTCATCGATGTTCCGGCTGTTGGCCATGGCGACCATGTTGTCATGGCCGACCTGGCCCATGGCCAGAACATCGTCCCATTGATGCAGGTCGAAGCTGAAGGATTGCGCCAGTTCGATCGGCTCCATGGAAATGACGAACTTGCAGACGTCCGCCCGGTGGGCTGCCGGCAACAGGCGTTCGGCCAGGCGTTTGGTCGAGACGATGACGCCGACGGCGTCCGAATCTTCCAGGATGTGCAGATGGTCGGCTTCCGTATTGGTGATATAGGCGGGGGTGGTGATGGCGCCCGTGGTCATGATGGCGACGTCCGAGATCAGCCAGTTGGCCCGGTTTTCCGAAACCAGGACCACGCGGTCGCCCGGCTTCACGCCCAACGCCTGCAGCCCGCGCGCCAGGCGCGAGACCCGCGTCGCCGTGTCGCCCCAGCTCAGCGGCCAGTAGGCGCCGCCCGATTTTTCCCACAGGAATGGGCGGTCGCCCAGTTCCGCTGCCTGGGCATAAAACATCGCGGCCAGGTTCTGCCATGCGTAAGTGCTCATTTTCCCTCAGACTCCCCCCGGTTGTCGTTGACCCGCAACCACTCTATATCCAGGGAGAACTTTACGTATGCCCCGAAGGGATGCAAGCCATGACCGATATCCGCCGCACAGAAGTTTCCGCCCCCCGCAGCCCCGATACCGGTGCGGCCCCGGCGGTATCCGTGGGCGACCTGCCGCGTTGGAACCTGGCGGACCTCTACAAAGGGCCCGACGACGCGGCGATTGAAACGGACCTGACCTGGGCCCAGGAACGCGCGGCGGCCTTTTCCGAGGCCTACAAGGGCCGTCTGGCCGCGCTTTCGGGCGATGACCTGGGCACGGCGGTTCAGGAATACGAAGCCATCGGCGAACGCCTGGGCCGGATCATGAGCTTCGCCGGGTTGAAGTTCGCGGAGAACATGGAAGACGGCGCCAGTGCGCGGTTCCAGCAATCCATGCAGGAACGTGTCACCGACATTTCGACCCTGACCCTGTTCTTCACCCTGGAACTGAACCGCATCGACGACGCGCGCCTGGACGCGCAAATGGCGGAAAGCACGGCGCTGTCCCGCTATGCGCCCTGGCTGCATGACCTGCGCGCGTTCCGTCCTTATCAGCTGTCCGACGAACTGGAACAGGCGCTGCACGAACGCCACGTCACGGGGGCGGCGGCCTGGAATCGCCTGTTCGAGGAAACCCTGGCCGGCCTGCGCTTTCCCGTCGACGGCGAGGACCTGACCCTGTCGGGTGCTCTCAACAAGCTGAGCGAACCCGACCGCGATCTGCGCAAGCGCGCCGCCAAGGCCGTGGGCAAGGGGCTCGGCGACAACATCAAGCTGTTCTCCCTGACCTACAATACCCTGGTCAAGGACAAGGCAATCGACGACAAATCGCGCGGCTATCCGCGGCCCGTGTCCTACCGCAATCTGGCCAACCAGGTCGAGGACGAGGTGGTGGACGCCCTGGTCACCGCCGTGCGCGAAAGCTTTCCTAAGCTGTCGCACCGTTATTACAAGCTGAAGGCCAAATGGTTCGGCGTCGATCAGATGGAATACTGGGACCGCAACGCGCCCCTGCCGACGGCGGCCGACCGAAAGTATTCATGGGACGAAGCACGGGATACGGTGCTGGGCGCCTACGGTGCCTTCAACCCTGACATGGCCGACATCGCCAAGCAGTTCTTCGACAAACGCTGGATCGACGCGCCGCCGACGGCGGGCAAGGATTCGGGTGCCTTCGCCCATCCCACCGTGCCCTCGGCTCATCCCTATATCCTGTTGAATTTCCACGGCCGCTCACGCGACGTCATGACCCTGGCCCATGAACTGGGCCATGGCGTGCATCAGGTGCTGGCCGCCCCCCAGGGCAATCTTCTGGCCGACACGCCCCTGACCCTGGCCGAGACGGCATCCGTGTTCGGTGAGATGTTGACCTTCCGCGCCATGTTGGCGGGCGAAACCGACCCGGCGCGCCGCCGTATCATGTTGGCCGGCAAGGTCGAGGACATGCTTAACACGGTGGTCCGCCAGATCGCCTTCCACATGTTCGAATCCAAAGTTCACGACGAACGCGCCCAGGGCGAATTGTCGCCGGAACGCCTGGGCGACATCTGGATGGACGTGCAGACCGAAAGCTTGGGCTCGGCCTTCCGCTATGACGACGAATACCGGCATTATTGGGCCTATATCTCCCACTTCGTGCACGTGCCGTTCTATGTCTACGCCTATGCCTTCGGCGACTGTCTGGTGAATTCGCTCTACGACGTGTTCCAGGGCGGCCATCCGGGCTTCCAGGCCAAGTACCTGGACATGCTGCGGGCGGGCGGTACGCTGCGCCACAAGGAACTTTTGGCGCCGTTCGGGCTGGATGCGTCGGATCCCGATTTCTGGCACCGGGGTCTGTCCATGCTGTCCGGGTTCGTCGACGAACTGGAACAGGAATTTTAGGGAATGACCGATGCGCCCGGCTCCGGCCAACGCGTGCTGCGTGCGGGGCCCGCACCCGAAGATTCCGACCATGCGCCTCTGATCTTCATCCATGGCGCCTTCGCCGGGGCCTGGACCTGGGCAGAACATTTCCTGCCGTACTTTGGGAAGCAGGGGTTTTCCTGCCTTGCGGTCAACCTGCCGGGGCGCAAGGGGATGCCCGATTATGATCAGCTGCATGACTTCGGCATCCAGGATTTCGTCGACGCCGTATCCGAGGTCGTCGACACCCTGCCGCGCCCGCCCGTCCTGATCGGTCATTCCATGGGCGGTTTCGTTGCCCAGCGGCTGGCCATGGACCGGGACGTCGCGGCGGCCGTTCTGATGTCATCGGTGCCGCCCACGGGTCTGGCGGGACCATCGGTCGCCCTGGCGCTGTCGCGGCCCATGCTGATCTGGGAGATTGCCCGCATCGAATCCACGGGCGAACCGCTGGACAGCCTTGAAACCCTGCATCAATCGATCTTCAACAGTCATGTTCCGAAGGCCGTTTCCGAACGTCTGCTGCCTTGGTTCCAAATGGAAAGCCGGCGCGCGGTCATGGATCAGCACACGGTCTTCATGCCGCCCATGATGGGCCTGCGCGGTATCCCGACCCTGGTGTTGGGGGCGGAGCATGACAACCTGATCCCGCCTGCTTTCGTCTACGGCACGGCGGCCTTCCTGGGCACCCAGGCCCATATCTTCGACGGCATGGGCCATGCGGTGATGCTGGAAGACGACTGGGAAGAGGCTGCGGAGACCATCGCCGACTGGTTGAGGGAACTGAATGTCTGATCGCCCGCCGACGGACAAGAATACGGTTGCCGGGCGGGTCCGGCGCTATGCCCGGGTCGGCGGCACGGTCGGCGGCCTGGCGGCGAAATTGGCGGGCAATCGGCTGTTTGGTCTGGAACTGGACAAGGGCGTGCATGCCGCCGACCTGCAGACGGCGCTGGGCGGACTCAAGGGGCCTTTGATGAAGGTCGCGCAGATCCTGGCCACGGTGCCGGACCTGTTGCCCGACGAATACGTCCATGAACTGCGCAAATTGCAAACATCGGCTCCGCCAATGGGCTGGGCCTTCGTGCGCCGGCGCATGGCGTCGGAACTGGGCCCGGACTGGCAGGCCCGTTTCGCGTCGTTCGAGCGCGAGGCCGCGGCGGCGGCATCCCTGGGACAGGTCCACCGGGCCATATCCCACGACGGCCGCGACCTCGCCTGCAAAATCCAATACCCCGACATGGCGTCCGCGGTGGAGGCGGACCTGTCGCAGCTCAAGGCCGTGTTTGCCCTCTATCGCCGCTACGACCGCGCCATCGACCCGACGCAAATCCATTTGGAACTGAAGGAACGGCTGCGCGAGGAACTGGATTACGGGCGGGAAGCCCGCAATATGGCGTTGTACCGGGCCATGCTGGCGGACGAGGCGGGGGTGCATGTGCCCGACGTCCTGGACGACCTGTCGACCGACCGGCTGTTGACCATGAGCTGGTTGACGGGCGCCCCCCTGATGGATCAGGTGGGCAGCAGCCTGGAACACCGCAACGCCATCGCGCTCAACATGTTTCGCGCCTGGTATGTGCCGTTCTATTTCTTTGGCGTAATCCATGGTGATCCACACCTGGGGAACTATTCGGTTCGCCCGGACGCCACGGTGAACCTGCTGGATTTTGGCTGTATCCGCGTGTTCCGCCCGGAATTCGTGGGCGCCGTGATCGACCTGTACACCGCACTCAGCACCGATGACGAGGCCCTGGCCGTTCATGCCTATGAAACCTGGGGGTTCGAGAACCCGTCCAAGGAAATGATCGCCGTGCTGAACGAATGGGCGCGCTTTCTTTACGGGCCCTTGCTGGCCGACCGGGTGCAGAGCATCCAGGATACGGGCGGCACGGCTTACGGTGCCGGCATCGCCGCCAGCGTGCACAAGAAACTGCGCGAACTGGGCGGTGTCACGCCGCCCCGGGAATTCGTGCTGATGGACCGGGCGGCCATTGGACTGGGCAGCGTGTTCACGCATCTTAGGGCGGAAATCAACTGGCACCGGATGTTCCACGACCTGATCGACGACTTCGATCTGGATCGCCTGAAGGCCCGCCAGACTGAATCACTTGCACAGGCGGGTGTGCCGCCGGTTTACTAAGGGCCAACAGCCGGGCCGAAGCCGTAAACAAAGGGAAGGAAACAGGAATGATCATCACCACCACCGATTCCGTCGAAGGCCGCCAGGTCGCCGCCTACCTGGGCGTCGTGTCCGGCGATGCGGTCATGGGCACCAACATCTTCAAGGATTTCTTCGCGGGCATTCGCGACATCGTCGGCGGCCGTTCCGGCGCCTATGAAAAGGAATTGCAGAAGGCCAAGGGATTCGCGCTTGAGGACATGCAGGCGCGGGCGGCGGAACTGGGCGCGGACGCGATCGTCGCGGTCGACCTGGACTACGAAGCGATCTCTTCGGACAAGTCCTGCATGCTGATGGTCAGTGCAAACGGCACGGCGGTAAAACTCGCTTAAGTAAATTTGCGTATATTCAGCCAAGTAAATTCAATGACTTGTGCGGCGAGGGACCCCGTCGTTACACTACCCGCGCCCGGACTGTCCGGGTACCTGGGGTTTACCGGCGTATTTCGTGCGGCACCCGGCCGCAAGGTGCGGCCGGGAAGGATCGGTTGATGAACGACAGCATTTCCGACACGGGCAGTTTCAGTCCACCGGTTTTAGACCGGGCGTCGCTTGATGAACTGTCAGCCGCCGCCCGCAATCACGTCGAGGAACTGGACAAGGAATTGCACCGCCTGTGGGGGCTGGGCCGCAACATCGTCCTGGCCTGGACGCCGGCGGGCAGGGGCATCCGCGTGTTGGTCATCCCCCATTACATCCTGGGCGAAATGGCGGCCCGCACGGCGGGCGAGGCGGCGGACAGCCTGCAATTCGTGGACGAAGTGATCGCCGGCAATACGCTGACCGACGAGGAAGGCTTCGACACCATCGCCAAGTACTTCGGCTACGAGCCCAAGCGGGTCGAACTCAGCTTCACCCCCGGCGAGGACCTAGCCGACGATCTGCTTGAGGCCGTCGTCCGCCGCTACAGCATTTCCTATATTCAGAACGGCGCCGTGGCGCTGTTCGACATCGTCGGCTTTTCGCTGTTTTCGCCGCTGGAACAGGTGACGCAGTTGAACAGCCTGGCCTATTCCGTCAACGCGTCGTTTTCCAAGATGCTGGCCCGCAATCTGGACATCCAATTCGCGCGCTCGACCACCGGCGACGGCTTCTACATCTGGAACCGCGATCGCAGCATCGAATCAAACGTCAACCTGTACCACCTGATGCATCTGGTTCTGGCCGACAATGCCATCGCGCGCTCCAAGGGCAAGGCCAACACCACGCCGCGTTTGCGCGCCGCGTTCCACGTCGGCCCCCATTACGAATTCTTCCAGTCCGAAGGGCTGCGCCCCACGGTCTACAGTTACATCGTCGGCGACGTGACCATCGAGTTGGCGCGCATGATCGATCATGCCCTGCCGGGACAGATCGTGGTCGGCGATTTCCGCGTCGACATGCGTGAGAACGACACGGGCGAGATCAAGCGCATCGGCACCTCGGAATTCATCGAACGCACGCGGCAGTCGCTGTCGAACCTGGAAGGCATGGTGCTGTCCGGCGAGAACGTGGAATCGATTCAGTGTTACCTGACCGGCGAACGCCTGGATTCAGGTCAGTTCGGGGTCAAGCGCTACATCCTGCGCGACAAGCACGGGCTTAGCCGCAAGGTCTACAACGCCAAGGTCAACATCTATCGCTCGGGCGGCGGGCCGATCTATCTCGGCTTCCAAACGGGCGACCTGGATGGGTTCGTCTACGAGACCGAGGAATACGTGTAATGGCCGACCCGGTCTTTCATTTCTTCGACCGCGCCGCCGCGCCGGTCGCTCCCTTCAGTCATGCCGTGGAATGCGACGGCTGGGTGCAGCTCACGGGCCAGATGCCGACGGATCCTAACGACGACACGGCGCCGCTGCCCGACGGCATCGAAGCCCAGACGCGGCGGGTCATGGGCAACCTGATCATCGTGCTCGGCGAACTGGGGCTGGACCTTTCCCACGTACTGTCCTGCCGCCTGTATCTGACGCAGTTCGAACGCGACTACGAAACCATGAACGCGGTCTACAAATCCTATTTCCCGTCCGACCGTCTGCCGGCGCGCACGACCGTGGGTGTCACGGGCCTGGCGCGGGGTGCGCTGGTCGAGATCGACATGGTGGCGAAGCGGCCGTAATACGGTTGACTCGCAGAGGTTAAAACGCCGCCACACAGCCGTCCGAACGTGGATCGGCCGCCCCCTCGAGCAATCCCGACGGATGGCGCACGATGGCGCCCGCGTGGCCCATGAATTCCTCGAATGGGCCGACGACCTCCAGGTCATGGCCGGCGGCCTTCAGCGCGTCGAGAACTGATGGGTCGAACCGGTTTTCGATGCGCAGGCTGGTCGCCTCCGCCCCCCAGGTGCGGCCGAGCAGCCAGCGGGGGGGTTTCAGGGTGTTCAATGCCGTGGGGTCGAGGGAGAACGAGGTGCCCCGGTTCTGCCAGGTGATGCCCGTTTCCTCCAGCACCGTGCCGGAGCCGAATTCCCAATAGAGGCTCTGGATCATCGACACGGCCCGGCCGTCGCCGTCGATGCAGCCGAACCACACCGTATCGCCGTTGGGGTCCGCATCGGGCCAGGGCGCGGCCTTCTTGCGGTCGATGTTGCCCGCCATGGCGTCCAGGCTGTCGGCCTTCAGGAAATCCTTCGGGTCGGCGGTCATATAGGCCGGGTCGGTGACGTATTTGTCACGCACGCGGAAGGCCTGCTTAGTCGCCTCGACCAGGCCGTGCACGAAATCGAAACCTTCGGCCTGTTCGACCTTCAGGCGTTCGTACAGCGCCAGGATGATGAGCGCCGCCAGGCCCTGGGTCGGCGGCGGCATGTTGTAGATGGTATGCGGTCCGACAGGGACGGAGAGCGGGGCCAGTTCCAGCGCCTTGTGGCGTTCCAGGTCGGCCAGGGCAATCGGGCTGCCCGCTTTTTCCAGGTCGGCGGCGATGACCTTGGCGAGCGGGCCCCGGTAGAAACTATCGAGCCCTTCCGCGCCCAGGCGTTTCAGGGTTTCGGCCAGGGCCGGAAGCTTCAGGGTGTCGCCGATGTTGGGCGCGGTTCCCCCGACGCCGCCGGGCAGGAAGGTCTGGGCGAAGCCGGGGACGCCGGTCATCTCGTCCTTCTTGGCCAGGGTGTTGTGGTGCAGCGACGGTGTCACCGGCGCGCCGTGCTCGGCGTAATGGCGGGCGTCTTCCAGCAAACGGTCGAGCGGCAACTTGCCGCCCCAGGTTGCCGAGATGCGCAGGGCCTCGGCCCAGCCGGACACGGCCCCGGCCACGGTCAGGGCGGCGAGGGGGCCGCGATGGGGAATGGCGTTCGCGTGGCCCGCCTTGGCATAGAATGCGGCATCCGCCGCACCGGCGGCGGCACCGCAGGCGTCGATGCCCACGGGCGGTTGTCCCGGTTGGGCGACCAGCCAGAAGTTGTCGCCGCCCAGACCGTTCATATGCGGATAGACCACGGCGATGGTGGCCGCCGTGGCGACCATGGCTTCGATGGCGTTGCCGCCGTCCTGCAATACGCGCAGCCCTGCCTGGGATGCCAGATGATGGGGGGCGGTGACCATGCCGCGTCGGGCGGTCGGCGTGAAGATCATGGGGGGCCTTTCATCAACCTGGCGGAAATCGGGACGCTTTAAGCATCTATTCCATAATGCGGAATTATTTCCATGTGATTTTCATTTCATGAAAAAGCTTTCCGACGCAGGATTTAAAGGCTGTGCGATACTTGTGCAAGCACGGTAGACACGTCATATACCGGTGCTTGAATGACCAAGGGCTAGGGGACCAGAGCCATGAAGATCGTAATTCCCAAGGAAACCCGCGCCGGAGAAACCCGCGTCGCCGCGTCGCCTCAGGTGATTCAGAAGCTGGTCGGCCTCGGCTATGACGTTGCCGTCGAGAAGGGTGCAGGCGAGGGCGCCAGCGTTTCCGACGACGTATACAAGGCCGCGGGCGCGTCGGTCGCCACGGGCGCCGCGGTGAAAACCGCCGATATCGTGCTGATGGTCAATCCGCCCGCCACGTCCGGCGCCGACGCGCTGCCGGCCCAGATGAAGAAGGGCGCCGTGCTGATTTCCCAGTTGGCGGCCCTGACCTCTCTGGATGATGTGGCGGCCTATGCCAAGGCCGGGATCACCACCTTCGCCATGGAACTGGTGCCCCGCATTTCCCGTGCGCAAAGCATGGACGTGCTGTCGAGCCAGGCCAACCTGGCCGGCTATCGCGCGATTTTGGAGGCCGCCGCCGAATACGGGCGCGGTATCCCGATGATGATGACGGCGGCGGGCACGGTGCCGCCGGCCAAGGCTTTCATCATGGGCGTTGGCGTTGCGGGCCTACAGGCCATCGCCACGGCCAAGCGTCTGGGCGCCGTCGTCACCGCGACGGACGTGCGCCCCGCCACCAAGGAACAGGTCGAAAGCCTGGGCGGTAAGTTCTTGGTCGTCGATCCGGAAATGGAAAAGGACGCTCAGACCGAAGGCGGCTACGCCAAGGAAATGCCCAAGGAATACTACGACAAGCAGAAACAGGTCGTCGCCGAGCACATCAAGAAACAGGACATCGTCGTGACCACGGCGCTGATCCCCGGTCGCCCGGCGCCCAAGCTGATCACCAAGGAAATGGTCGCCAGCATGCAGGCCGGGGCGGTGATCGTCGATCTGGCGGTCGAAGCGGGCGGCAACTGTGAGATGTCGCAGCCGGGCAAGACCATCACCACGCCGAACGGCGTGAAGGTTATCGGGATTTTCAATCTGCCGGGCCGTCTGGCGCAGACCGCGTCGGACCTTTACGCCAAGAACCTGCTGAACTTCCTGACGCCGCTGACGGACAAGGAAAAGACCGGCACGCTGGCCATCGATTGGGATGACGAGATCGTCAAGGGCTGCTGTGTCACCCGCGACGGCGAGGTCGTGAACGCGCGGGTCAAGGATGCCATGGGGGCCAAGGCTCCGGCAAAGAAAGCCCCGGCAAAGAAGCCCGCGGCCAAGAAGGCCGATGACAAACCGGCCGAGACGTCCGACGACAAAACCCAAGACAAGGGGAACTGACGATGGATACCGCAACGATCGCCAAACAGGCTGAAGAACTTGCCGCCGGCGCCGCGCAGCTTCTTGAGCAGACGCAACGGCTGGCTGCGGACGCCGCCGCCGCCGTCGCGCAGCAAGCCCCCGCCATGGGCGGCCACGACAGTTTCCTTGGGCTATTCACCATCTTCGTGCTGGCCTGCTTCGTCGGCTACTACGTGGTCTGGTCGGTGACCCCGGCATTGCACTCGCCGCTGATGGGCGTGACCAACGCCATTTCCTCGGTGATCATCGTCGGCGGCATCCTGGCGGCCGGGCCTGAGGGCATGGATTTCTCGTCCTGGATGGGCTTCTTCGCGATCACGCTGGCGTCGGTGAACATCTTCGGCGGCTTCATCGTGACGCAGCGAATGCTCGCCATGTTCAAGAAAAAAGAGAAGAAATAGGGGAGGCCTGAATAATGACCGCAAGCTGGACGGGCTACGCCTATCTCATTTCCTCGGTGCTGTTCATTCTGGCACTCCGGGGCCTGTCATCGCCGGTGACCGCGCGCCGCGGCAACATGATGGCCATTATCGGCATGGCCATCGCCATCATCACCACGCTCATGGACCCGGGCGTCATGTCGTTCGGCATGATCGTCTTGGCGATCCTCATCGGCGGCACCATCGGCACCGTGACGGCGCTGAAGATCCAGATGACGGCCCTGCCGCAGCTGGTCGCCGCCTTCCATTCCTTGGTCGGCATGGCGGCGGTGTTCGTGGCGACCTCGGCCCTGTTCAATCCCAAGGCCTACGGCCTGGGCGCGATCGGTGAAATTCCGGGGGCCTCGCTGGTCGAAATGTCGCTGGGCACGGCGATCGGCGCCATCACCTTCTCCGGCTCGGTCATCGCCTTCGCTAAGCTGCAGGGCATCATGTCGGGCGCGCCGATCACCTTTCCGGGGCAGCACAAGCTGAACCTGCTGGTCGGCCTCGCCATTCTGGCCTTGATCGTCATCTTCGTCGGCTCGGAATCCCATTCCGTCTATTGGGGCATCGTGGCGCTCAGCTTCGCCATCGGTTTCCTGCTGATCATTCCCATCGGCGGGGCGGACATGCCTGTGGTCGTGTCCATGCTCAACTCGTACTCGGGCTGGGCGGCCGCCGGTATCGGCTTCACCCTGTCCAACCCGGCGCTGATCATCACGGGGGCCCTGGTCGGCTCGTCCGGCGCGATCCTGTCCTACATCATGTGCAAGGGCATGAACCGCTCGATCATCAACGTGCTTCTGGGCGGCTTTGGTGGCGACACCGGCGGGGCCGCCGCCGCGACATCCAACGACGGCAAATCCGTGAAATCGGGTGCCGCCGACGACGCGGCCTTCATCATGAAGAACGCGTCCAAGGTCATCATCGTGCCGGGCTACGGCATGGCCGTGGCCCAGGCCCAGCACGCCGTGCGCGAAATGGCCGACATGCTGAAGGCCGAAGGGGTCGAGGTCCGCTACGCCATTCACCCCGTCGCCGGGCGCATGCCGGGGCATATGAACGTGCTGCTGGCCGAAGCCAACGTGCCCTATGACGAGGTGTTCGAGCTGGAGGAGATCAACCACGAATTCTCCACCGCCGATGTCGCCTACGTGATCGGCGCCAACGACGTGACCAACCCGACCGCCAAGACGGATCCGCAAAGCCCGATCGCCGGGATGCCGATCCTCGATGTGGAAAAGGCGGGCACGGTGCTGTTCATCAAGCGCGGCATGTCGTCGGGCTACGCCGGGGTCGATAACCCCCTGTTCTTCGCCGACAACACCATGATGCTGTTCGGCGACGCCAAGAAGATGACGGAAGAGATCGTTCAAGCCTTGGGCTGATCCGCGTTCTCGCAATGTGCAAGATTATGAAGGGCCGGCGGCCATAGACCGCCGGCCCTTCGTTTTGCCTGATGCCGTCTTCCCTCCATCCCCCCATTGTGGGTTCGGCCAGGAAGTAGGTTCGGTCAAGAAAACGGGCGCGCAGGGGCTTAGCCCCGGCAGCGCCCGGTATTTCGGTGGATTTTGGAGAACGCGGCCCGGTTAGCGGGCCGAGGGGCTAGAAGCCCTCGCGCTCGATCCGCTTGCGCTCAAGCTTGCGTGCACGGCGCACGGCTTCGGCCTTTTCACGGGCCCGGCGCTCGGAGGGCTTTTCGTAGGAGCGGCGCAGCTTCATTTCGCGGAAGATGCCTTCGCGCTGCATCTTCTTTTTCAGGGCCTTGAGGGCCTGATCCACGTTGTTGTCTCGGACAATGACTTGCACGGTAAGGTCACGCTCCTAATCTTATAGTCAACAAAATCAATCGGACCTGTGCTATCACCTGTCCGGGAAGACGGGCTTCTATCACATAGATATCCCCTTGTGAAGGAGCAAACGTGTTATTTCCCGGGGAGCCATCCGGCGTCATAAAGGCGTCTTCACGCCCCGGATCAAGAGGATTTCGACGATGGCCATTCTAAAAATCGCGCGCATGGGACATCCGGTGCTGATGGGCATCGCCCAGCCGGTCGAAGACCCCCAGGATCCGCGCATTCACGGCCTGATCGCCGACATGGTCGAAACCATGGCCGACGCGCCGGGCATCGGTTTGGCGGCCCCCCAGGTCCATGTGCCGCTGCGCATCGTGGTATTCCGCGTACCGGGCGAGCGTTGCGAGGACAAAAAGGACGTGCCGTTGACCGTGCTGGTCAATCCGGTGATCGAGATCATCGGCGACGACGTCGAGGAGGGCTGGGAAGGCTGCCTGTCCCTGCCGGAGATGACCGGCCAGGTGCCGCGCCCGACGCATATCTGCTACCGCGCCCAGGGCCTGGACGGCAAGACCTTCGAGCGCGAGGCCAAGGGCTATCACGCCCGCGTGGTGCAGCACGAATGCGACCATCTGGACGGCATTCTCTATCCCATGCGCATGACGGATCTATCCACCTTCGGCTTTGTCGAGGAAATGGCCCGCGCCCCCCGCACGACCATGACCGATGAAGCCGACGGCGAGGCCACCGACAGCGAAGACGGAGAAGCCGCATGACTGCCCAAACGACGCGCATGACCGCCGACGAGGCCCGCGCCCGCCACAGGGACCTGCGCGACCGCCTGATCGCGGCGGCGCTTGACCACGTGCCTTTTGACGGCTGGTCGCGGAAGGCCCTGGAACGGGGGGCAGGGGACCTGGGCTTGGGGGCGGCGGACGTGTTGCGCGCTTTTCCGGGCGGTATGGCCGACGCCGCCGATCATTTCGCAGACTGGTCCGACCGGCGCATGCTGGCGGAACTGGCCAAGGTCGACCTGGACGCCCTCAAGGTGCGGGAACGGGTGGCCCTGGGCGTGCGCTTGCGGCTGGAAATGAACGCGCCCTACCGCGAGGCCATGCGACGGCTGCTGTCGTTCCTGGCGCTGCCGCAGAACGCGCCCCTGGCGGCGCGTATGACCTGGCGCACCTGCGATCATATCTGGCACGCGGCCGGCGACCGGGCGGCGGATTTCAACCATTACACCAAGCGGGGTCTGCTCGCCCCGGTCTATACCTCGACCATCCTGTACTGGCTGTCCGATGCCTCGGACGGTTTCATCGATACTTGGGGTTATCTGGACCGGCGTTTGGCCGATGTCCTGAAGATTCCCATGTACAAAGCCAAGGCGGAACAGGCGCTGGGCCGTCTGCCGTCGCCGTTGGGCTTCCTCAAGCGTCTGAAGGCGGCCACTAACCGTCATCGGCCGGGACCTGCGGCCTGACGCGGACTCCGCCGGGGGTGACTTAGCGCATTATGGAAACCTTTCAGGCGCCGCCGCAGTCGGTTATGCTTTGCCCAGGGGATTGATGGGGTCTTGAGCAAAAGGAGACGCGGACCGTGAGCGCTGCGCAAACCGGTACATCCGCCGCCGCCAATCCGGCCAACGGCCGGACCTATCGTCAGGAAGCCGCCGTCGCGCCGGTCAACCTGGCCAACCATTTCCTGGAATGCTGCAAGCTTAACCGCTATCTGACCGTTGCCGACGGCCATCGCTTCGTCATTACCGAGGATTTCGCGCGCCACATCGCGATCCCGGCCGACGCGGCGGCCATGGCGGCGATCTATTCCCGTGACAAGTTGGTCGCCCAGGCGGCGATCCTGCCCCTCGGCCAGCTTGCCAAGAAGCTTAAAAAGAAGCGCGACCGCGATGCCTATGAGCGCCTGTTCTCGCTGATCGAGGAACAGGCCCTGGACGAGCGGGTGCGCGACAGCGCCCATACCCTGCTGGAAAAGGGCTTCCGCGAAGCCGAGATCAAATCCCTTGAGGCCGAACTGAACGACCAGTTGAGCCCGGCCCGGGCGCGTTATCGTGATTTCCTCGACCATGTCCGGCGCATGATGGACGGCGCCATGACGCCCGCGGCCTTCGTCGAGGAATTCAAGGATTTCACCGCCAATGTTGCCGGACGCCTGGATTTCGGCATCTACAGCTTCTGTCTCGACCGTTTGTTCGGCAGCCTGCGGATCCCGTCGGCGGTCAAACAGTTGCTGGTCGGCGAACTACTGGTGTTTCCGCCCCTGGTGCGGCGCGAGTTGCTGACCAATATCCTGGTGTTCCCCGGCCAGACCGAGGATCTGAAGCGCTTCGTCAAGAACACGGTGCTGGCCGAACTGGGCCGTTCCGTCGCGGTCGAGATCGAATTGCTGGAAGCCTACCGGATGCGCCGCATCACTCTGGACGATCTGGCCGGCACGGCCTGATCCCGGGATTCCTCCGTCACCCGTTGGGCAGTTTGCCCTTGGGGTACAGTCGGTTGACGTGGCCCATCTTGCGGCCCGGCCGGGCTTCGGCTTTGCCATAAAGATGCAGGCGGGCGCCCGGATCGGCCAAAAGGTCGGGCCAGCCGTTCACGGCGTCGCCGATCAGGTTCTTCATGACCGCGTCGTGGTGGCAGTCGACGGAGCCCAGCGGCAGGCCGCAGACCGCGCGCACCAGTTGTTCGAACTGGCTGGTGGCGCAGGCATCCATGGTCCAATGGCCGGAATTATGGGGCCGGGGGGCCATTTCGTTGACCAAAATCCGCTTGTCGCGGGTCACGAACATTTCGACCGCCAGCAGGCCGACAAGGTCCAGCGCTTCGGCCAAATCGTGGGCGATGGCGACGGCCTGATCGGCCAAGCCGTCCGGCAGACGGGCCGGGGCCATGGTGGTGTCCAGGATGTGATTGACGTGGCGGTTCTCGACCGCCGGATAGGTCGCCCAGCCGCCGTGGGGGGAGCGCGCGGTGATCACCGAAATCTCGCAGTCCAGATCGACGAAGGCTTCCAGGATGCCGATCTCGGCGCCCATTTCCGCCCAGGCGGCGGCGTAATCGCAATCGGGGGCGATCAGCACCTGGCCCTTGCCGTCATATCCCATGCGCGAGGTCTTGAGCACGGCCGGGCGGCCGATCTCGTCGGCGGCCTTGGCCAAATCCTCGGCGGAGGTGACCCGTCGATAAGGCGTGGTCGGCGCCGTCTTGTTGATGAATTCCTTTTCCAGCAGGCGGTCCTGGGCAATGGCCAGGCATTGCGGGCCGGGCCGGACCAGGGCGTGGTCGGCAAGGAAGGCGGCGCTGTCCGCCGGGACATTCTCGAACTCGAAGGTCACCACGTCGACGGCTTCGGCGAAGGATTGCAGGGCCGTGCGGTCCTGATAATCGGCGATGGTTGCCGCCGCCGAGACCTGGATGCCGGGGGAATCGTCTTCCGGCGAGAAGATATGGGATTTGTAGCCGAGCCGGGCCGCCGCCAGGGCCGTCATGCGGCCAAGCTGGCCGCCGCCCATAATGCCGATGGTGCTGCCGGGGGGCAGCGGATGGACGGAACGAGGGGCCATGGTCAGGAACCTTTGGGGTCGTCCGTGGGGACGTCGGCGACGGAAGCCGTTTGTTTGGCGCGGAAATCGTCGAGGGCGGCGGCGACGCCGTCGTCCATCAGGGCGATCACGGCGGCGGCCAGCAGGCCCGCGTTCTTGGCTCCCGGCTTGCCCACGGCCAGGGTGCCGACGGGCACGCCGCCCGGCATCTGCACGATCGACAGCAGGGAATCCATGCCCTTCAGGGCCTTGCTTTCCACCGGTACGCCGAACACGGGCAGCGGCGTCAACGCCGCCGCCATGCCGGGCAGATGGGCCGCCCCCCCGGCGCCGGCGATGATCGCCTTGAGGCCACGGCCGCGCGCCGCCTTGGCATAGTCGTACAGGCGATCGGGCGTGCGGTGGGCGGAAACGATGCGGGTCTCATGCGGGACGCCGAGTTCGGCCAGCACATCCGCCGCATGGCGCATGGTGTCCCAGTCCGATTGACTGCCCATGATGATGCCGACCAGGGGTGTGTCGGCGGCCGATTGCGGCATGTTGAGACCTCGCTTCCGGTGAAGGCCGCATCGGTGGCCTTCGGGTGACGGGAAGCGCGTCATTATATGGCCCGCCGCCGTCACCGCAAGGGTTCAAATATCCTTGAAACGTAAGGCTTTATTAACAATATTAATGTAATCTAATGTGATGACAGTCCGTTTGTTCGCCGAGAATGGCGACCTGGAAGGGAGACCCGGCATGGATGTGAACCAAGCCGCCCCCGTCCAGCCGGTAGGACCTGGCGGAGGGCACGGCGGCGGCGCCGGCCCGGGCGGTGGCAAGAAAGAAGAGCACCACGAAGAGCAGGCCAAGAACGGCCATTCGGAACCGGCCATTAACGTGTCGGGCCTTCTGTCGATGGAAGGCCTGTCGCCGGAGGCTCAGCATGCCATCGAACGCATGGCGTCCGAGATCGAACCCCTGCGCCGCCAGCTTGCCCATGCCCAGGAGGAATTGACCGCCGCGCGCGAGAACGCGTTCCGCCACCCGGTAGTGCCGGCCTTTAACCGGCGGGGCGTTACGGCCGAGATGGAAAAGCTGATCCACCGCCTGGGCCATATCGAGGCGCGGCCGGCGCTGATCCTGGTTCATCTCGCCAACGGCGACGATATCCGCCGGGCCCACGGCCTCGCGGTGCTGGATCAGGCCTTGCGCCTGACCTGCGATGTGTTGGCATCGGACAGTCACCAGGCGATGGTCATGGGCTGCTTGGGCGGCAACGATTTTGCCATGGTCGTGCTGGAAGACGGGATCGAGGGGGCGCGGCGCAAGGCCGGTGAGATCGAAGCGGCGTTGCGCGCCACCCATACGGCCGAGGGCCTTTTCCTCGAGGCGCGCACGGGCGTCGCCCTGCTGGAGCCGGGCATGTCCGCCGAAGCGGCCATCACCGCCGCCGACCGCAACCTGCGCTAGGGCGCCGGAACCTGTTCTAGGGCGCCGGAACCTGTTCTAGGGCGAAGGTCCAGGCTTTACAGTCTCCTCCGCGTTAACTACAACACGGGCCAACACGCATGTATCGCCGCGCCGTGGGCGGCGGCGCGCGTGCGCCGAGGACGTGCAACCGTTTCCGGGCGCACGAAACCCGCATTCCGAAAGATGTGACATGACAGAATTCGACGGCGTCGCGATGGCGCTTGGCCAGGCGTTGACCAAACGCGGCTATACGGTCCTGACCCCCGTGCAGAGCGCGATCCTGGCCCCCGAGCTTAAGGATGCGGATGTTCTGGTCTCGGCCCAGACCGGGTCGGGCAAGACCGTGGCTTTCGGGCTGTCGCTGGCGCCGACCCTGTTGGCGGGCGAAGACCGCTTCGGGCGCGCGGTTGCGCCCCTGGCCCTGGCCGTCGCGCCGACGCGGGAATTGGCGCTGCAGGTCAAACGCGAACTGGATTGGCTGTACGAAATGACGGGGGCGGTTTCCGCTTCCTGCATCGGCGGCATGGACATGGGCGGCGAACGCCGGGCCCTCAATAAGGGGGCGCATATCGTCGTCGGCACGCCGGGGCGTCTGCGCGACCATATCGAACGCGGATCGCTCAATGTCTCCGGCCTGCGTGCCGTGGTGCTGGACGAGGCCGACGAGATGCTCGACCTGGGTTTCCGCGAGGACCTTGAATTCATTCTCGACGCTGCCCCCGCGGACCGCCGCACCCTGATGTTTTCCGCCACCGTGCCGCGTAGCATCGCGACCCTGGCCAAGCGTTATCAGCGTAACGCCGTGCGGGTCGCGACGACGGAGGAGCAGAAACAGCACCTCGACATCGAATACCGTGCCCTGGCCGTGGCCCCCAACGATCGGGAAAACGCCATCATCAACTTGCTGCGCTATTACGACGCCAAAAGTGCCCTGGTGTTCTGCGCAACGCGTGCCACCGTCAACCATATGACCAGCCGCTTCGCCAACCGGGGCTTTTCCGTCGTGGCATTGTCGGGCGAGTTGAGCCAGAACGAGCGCACCCACGCGCTCCAGGCGATGCGCGACGGCCGCGCCCGTGTCTGCATCGCCACGGACGTGGCGGCGCGCGGCATCGACCTGCCCGATCTGGAACTGGTGATCCACGCGGACATTCCGAAAACCCGGGAAACCCTGCTGCACCGAAGCGGCCGCACGGGCCGGGCCGGGCGCAAGGGCGTCAGCGCCCTGATCGTGCCGCACAACATGCGCTACCGCACGGAACGCCTGCTGGATAGCGCCAATCTTGAGGCGACCTGGGGCAAAGCCCCCTCGGCCAATGAAATCCTGGCCCGCGACCGCGAACGGACCCTATCGGACCCGGCCCTGAGCGAGCCCCTGAGCGACGAGGAACGGGCCTTCGCCGCCGAGCTTCTGGACCGCTACAGCCCCGAGCAGATCGCCGGCGCCTTCCTGCGCCAGCAGATGGCCGGCATGTCGGCGCCGGAGGAACTTCTGGACACCGGTCCGACGGACCGCGCTGACCGCAAGGAAAGCCGCCGCGACGCCTTCAAGGGCGGGGTGTGGTTCTCTCTTTCCGTCGGCCATAAACAGAATGCCGAACCGCGTTGGCTGCTGCCCATGCTGTGCCGCGCCGGTCATATGACCAAGCGCGAAATCGGCGCCATCCGCATCTTCAACACGGAAACCTTCGTCGAACTGAGCGCCGATAGCGCCGAGCGCTTCGTCGAGGAACTGGGTTCCGACATGACCATGGAAAAGACGATCCGCGTGGCGCGGGTCGACGGCTTGCCGGACATGCCGGCCGACGGGGGCCGCGAACAGCGCGGCAAGACCTATCAGGGCGACAGGCCGGCCTGGAACCCGCAGGCGGCCGCCCGTGGCGACGCGCCCAAGAAGAAAAAGTTCTCGCGCCGCGAGGACGCCCGCGCCGATGCCCTGAACGACGACCGCCCGCCCGCCGACGATCGCCCGCAAAAACCCCGGGGCGACAAGCCTTGGGACGGGGCGGGAAAGAAAGCCAAGGGGAAGAAGACATACAAGGTCAAGAAACCCCACCGTGGTCAGGCCCCCGGCGGCGGCACCCCGGCCGGGAACGCCCCACTCAAGCGCAAGAAGCCGAAAAAGAACGCCGACTAGGCCGTCCCTGATCCCTCACATCGGAAGTCATCATCTTGTCACTACGTTTGATTGCCGCCCTTGCGGATAGTTTTTCCTTTGCCGGATGGCAAGGCGACGGATCGCCGGCCCATGTGCTTGCCCGCATCAAGACGGAGCTGCTGTCGGGACTGACCGTGGCACTTGCCCTGGTGCCCGAGGCCGTGGCCTTTTCCTTCGTCGCCGGCGTCCACCCTCTGGTTGGGCTCTATGCCGCCTTTCTGGTCGGCCTGATCACGGCCCTTATCGGCGGCCGGCCTGGGATGATTTCCGGCGCCACGGGGGCGCTCGCCGTGGTCATGGTGGCCCTGGTCGCCAGCCACGGGGTCGAATACCTGTTCGCCACGGTCGTGCTCATGGGCGTCCTTCAGATCGCGGCCGGGCTGTTGCGCCTGGGCAAGTTCATCCGCCTGGTGCCGCATCCGGTGATGATGGGCTTCGTCAACGGCCTGGCGATCGTCATCTTCCTGGCTCAGTTGACGCAGTTCCAGGTCATGGAACCGGACGGCACCCGGGTTTGGATGACCGGCTGGCCGCTTGCGATCATGCTGGGCCTGGTCGCGCTGACCATGGCGATCATCTGGGCGATGCCGAAAATCACCTCCGTCGTTCCCGCACCCCTTGCGGGTATCGCCGTGGTCGCGGCCATCGTCATCGGTTTCGGTCTCGACGTGCCTCGGGTCGGGGACTTGGCGACGGTCAAGGGTGGCCTGCCCGATTTCCATATTCCCATGGTGCCGCTGACCTTGGAGACCCTGAAAGTCATCATCCCCTATGCGGTCATCCTGGCCGCCATCGGCCTGATCGAAAGCCTTTTGACCCTGAACCTGGTCGGCGAGATCACCGGCAAGCGCGGCGGGGCTTCCCAGGAATGCGTCGCCCAGGGCCTGGCCAACACGGTCACCGGATTTTTCGGCGGCATGGGCGGTTGTGCGATGATCGGGCAATCCATGATCAACGTGCAGTCCGGAGGGCGCACGCGCCTGTCGGGGATTTCGGCGGCCTTGTTCCTGCTCGCCTTCATCCTGGTCGCGTCCAGCCTGATCGAACAGATCCCCCTGGCCGCCCTGGTCGGCGTCATGTTCATGGTCGTGATCGGCACCTTCGCCTGGCAGAGCTTCCTGATCGTGCGCCGTATTCCCCTGACCGATGCCCTGGTCATGGGGCTGGTCACGGTCGTTACCGTGCTCAGCGATCTTGCCGTCGCCGTCGTCGTCGGGGTTATCGTGTCGGCCCTGGCCTATGCCTGGAACAACGCCACCCGCATCCATGCCAAGACCCACGAGACGCCCGAGGGCGGCAAGGTCTATCAGATCGAAGGGCCGCTGTTCTTCGGGTCGACCGACGGGTTCGACGAACTGTTCAAGCCGGAATCCGACCCGGGCCTGGTCATCATCGATTTCATGAACAGCCGGGTTGTCGATCATTCGGCCCTGCAGGCCATCGAGGCCCTGGCCGTGAAATACAATGCCCAGGGCAAGACCCTGCAATTGCGCCATTTGTCCCGGGATTGCCATCAGTTGCTCAGCCGCGCCGGTCAGTTGATGCTGGATTCCGACGATGACCCCAACTACGGCATCGCCGTCGACTATTTCGTGAAAACCGGTAGTCTGGGCGGCGGCCACTAACCTTTGCTGTTCCGGCGCAACCTGGGGGCCGTTATGGTCGCGATCCGCATTCTGTCCCTGCTTGCCCTGTTGATTTCAGGAGCCGCCATGGCCGCCGACACCGCCAAGACCACCGCCCATGATTTTTCCTTTACCGCCATCGACGGCACGCCGTTGCCGCTGAAGTCCTTTGCGGGCAAGGCGGTGCTGATCGTCAACACGGCCTCACGATGCGGCTTCACGCCCCAGTATGCGGCTTTGCAGGATCTGTGGACCCGCTATCGGGACAAGGGCTTCGTGCTGCTGGGTGTGCCGTCCAACGACTTCGGCGGGCAGGAACCGGGCACGGCGGCGGAAATCAAGGAATTCTGCGAGGTCAATTTCAGCGTCGACTTTCCGCTGACGGAAAAGGCCGTGGTCACGGGCGCGGACGCGCATCCGTTCTATGCCTGGGCGGGCAAGGAACTGGGCGCCCTGGCCAAGCCGCGCTGGAACTTCCATAAATATCTGATCGCCCCCGACGGGCGGCTGGTCGACTGGTTCTCTACGCCGACGGCGCCGACGGCGCCCCGGGTGCAGAAGGCGGTCGAGGCTGTCCTGAGCAAATAACCTAGGCGATGATGTCGGGCAGCAGTTGATCCTCCAGCGACGCGATCTCGTCCTTCAGGATCAGTTTGCGCTTTTTCAGGCGTTGCAGCTTGATCTGGTCGAAAGGCGGAGAATCGGCCAAGTGACTGATGGCTTCGTCCAGGTCGCGGTGTTCGACCTTCAATTCCTCTAGCCTGCGGCGTAACGCGTCCTGCTCGTCCATGGTGCTCCGTGGGGGAAAATGGCCGCGAAACCCGCGGCGACGGCTGTTTCCGTCAACCCGTCTTTCATGATACCAGAATGGTCACCGATCCTATAGACGCCACGCTGCCGGAATCCAAGAGGGCCGACGCCATGAAACGCCTGGGGCTGCTGACCAGCGGCGGTGACTGCGCCGGATTGAACGCCGCGATCCGCGCCGTCGTGAAGCGCGCGGTGACCGGATATGGGGCCGAGGTCGTGGGCATCCTTCAGGGCACGCGGGGGTTGATGGAACGGCCCGTGAAGGCCAGGCCGCTGGACCTTGCCATCTTCACCGGCGACATCCTGCGCCAGGGCGGGACCATGCTGGGCACCGTCAACACGGGCAACCCCTTCGCCTTTCCGGACGGCAAGGGCGGGGTTTCCGACCGTTCCGCCGAGGTTCTCGACGGCATCCGCCAGCTTGGCCTGGACGCGTTGATCGGCATCGGCGGCGATGGTTCCATGCGCATTCTCAAACGCCTGGCCGATCAGGGAAACCTGCCTTTTGTCGGCATTCCCAAGACCATCGACAACGACGTGCCGGGCACGGAGATGTGCATCGGCTATCACACCGCCGTGGCGACGGCGGTGGAGGCCCTGGATCGCCTGCAGCCCACGGCGGCCAGCCATCAGCGCGTCATGGTGCTGGAGGTCATGGGCCGCGACGCGGGGCACATCGCGCTGGCGGCCGGCATCGCCGGCGGGGCGGACGTGATCCTGATCCCGGAAGTGCCCTACGACACGGCGGCGATCGCGGCCAAGCTGGCAAGCGTGACCCGGGAAGGCCGCAACCATGCCTTGGTCGTCTGCGCCGAGGCGGCGAAGCCTGTCGGCGGCCATATCGAAACCCGCCCCGACCCCGGCGGCACGGTGCATTACGGCGGCGCCGGGCAGGTCGTGGGCGCCGACATCGCCCGGGCCACGGGGGCCGACGTGCGGGTCACCGTGCTGGGCCATGTGCAGCGCGGCGGCATGCCGACCAGCATCGACCGGCTGCTGGCCTCGGCCTTCGGCGTTCATGCCGTGGACCTGGCGGCGGCGGGGAAAACGGGGCGCATGGTCGGCTGGCGGGGCGGCGACACCATCGACACGGCGCTCCAGGACCTGGCCGACGGGCCGCGCTGCGTCGATCTCCAGGGCTCCCAGGCGCGCACGGCACGGGGGCTCGGCATCTGCCTGGGCGACCGCTGATCCCGGGCGTGGAACCAGGCCGGAATTTTCCCTAGGAAAATCCACCGAACAGGATGAACGGCCTTGGATTCAGGGGGTTATGGCCGCGACATAATCTGTCGTTTTCGGGGCGATAGGTTTATTTTTGTTCCAATCTCGGCTACCATGACACTGTCGTGACAAACGTGCTTGATACGGGCCGTCGACGGTCTGACGGCCCCCCATTGAGGAAGGAGTTCGTCAATATGAGTCTTGAACAACGGTTGGAAGCCTTAAAGGTACGTCATTCAACATTGGAAGACCTGATCAACCAGGAAAGCTCAAGACCTCTCCCCGACGACATTGAAATACACGCCCTCAAGAAAGAAAAACTCAGGATCAAAGACGAAATGGCAGGTATCGCCACCCGGCACTGACGGGCGGCGGCGCTTCTGCGCGGATGAACGCCGGGGTTAGGCCGACGACCACATCCCGCTGCGAAGCGTTTCAGATGATCGGGGAACATAAAGACGCGG
>CAXAVJ010000012.1:0-57772 GCA_963972065.1 uncultured Rhodospirillaceae bacterium | reverse complement strand
ACCTATCCCAACGTCTACCGCACGGAAATGACCGGCGAATTCCTGAAGACAATTCTGGAAGACGTGGCCGACAACCTGTTCAACACCGATCCCTACTATCAGCAGGGTGGCGACATGGTGCGCGTCGGCGGTATGTCCTACACCATCGACATCAACAAGAAGATCGGTTCGCGCATTTCCAACATGACCTCGCTGAAGACCGGCGCGGCCATCGACCCGTCGAAGAAGTACGTGGTCGCCGGCTGGGCCTCGGTCAATGAAGGCACGGAAGGTCCGCCGGCCTATGATCTGGTCGCGGGCTATATCCAGAACCAGAAGGTCGTCAAGGTGCCCGACAACCAGACGGTCAAGGTCGTCGGCGCCTGACCAAGGGCAGACGGATCACCAATAAGGACTGAACGACGACCATGGACGTTTCCTACGGTGGCGCCTTTCTGGCGGGATTGCTGAGTTTCCTGTCGCCCTGCGTGTTGCCGCTGGTGCCGCCCTATCTGTGCTTCCTGGCCGGCACCACGTTCCAAGCGCTGGAGGCCCAGGGGGCAGGGGCCGACCGCGCGGCGCTGGCCCGGGTGCGTTGGACCGCGCTGGCTTTCGTTCTCGGGTTCTCGACCGTGTTCGTCGGCATGGGGGCGACGGCGTCCGCCGTCGGCCAGCTGATCGCCGAGTACCACGCGATCTTTTCCAAGATCGCGGGCGGGATCATTATTCTGTTGGGGTTGCAGTTCCTGGGCGTGTTCCGCATCGGCTTCCTGCAGCGCGACGCGCGGTTCGACGGGCCGAAGAAACCCATGGGCGTGGCCGGCGCCTATTTGGTGGGCCTCGCCTTCGCCTTCGGCTGGACGCCCTGCGTCGGGCCCGTCCTGGCGGCCATCCTGATGATGGCGGCCTCGGGCGACGGGCCCTGGTCGGGGGCGGGGCTGTTGGGCGTTTATTCGGCGGGCATCGGTCTGCCGTTCCTGGCCGCCGCCTTCGCCGTCGGTCCGTTCCTGGGTTTCATGAAACGCTTCCGCCGCCATATGGGCATGGTGGAAAAGGCCATGGGCCTGTTCCTGGTGGTGACCGGGGTGCTGTTCCTGACGGGCAGCGTGTCGGAAATCGCCAACTGGCTGCTCAACACCTTCCCCAGCCTGGGCAAGGTTGGCTGAGCCCGTTTAAGCCGATTTGAACCACTGAGACAGTGAGGGAATGAGAAGAGGAGCCGGATTTCCGCTTGTGCGGGAATGACGGCGGAATTGATGATGGCACGCAAGACGCCTCATCTTTATCTTCTCACCGTCTCACTGCCTCTGTGGTTTAACCACCGGGGCCTTCCCCTGGTCGTGCGGTGGGGATCAACTATCCCAGCTTGAAGAACAGAATGCGGTCGAAGGACCGCAGTTCGCGCAGGATGTTGACGACGCCAAGGGCATCCTTGCGCTCGACCGCCTGCGGCATTGACGAGATCGAGGCGTCAGCGCCGTCGTAAATGCGTTTGAAGTCGGCGGCCTTTTGATAGTGGGCGGGGGCCATGGCGCGGCAGGCGCGCAGGATGTCGCGGTATTTCAGGGCGGCCTGCATGACGATGTCGGCGGTTCCGGGGACCGTGAAGTCCGGCCGGTCGTGGCGCCATTTAAACAGAAAATCCATGTGCCGGTTCAGGTCGGTGACGCATTCGGAATACCCCTTGCGTCCGGCCCGGTCCCGCAGCCCATAGATCAGGTCGCGCACGGGGGCCAGTTCCTGGCGCGCTTCCTTACCCTTTTCCTCATCCAGCAGATCGGCGCCTTTGGAAATGCGGGCTGTGATGTCCTTCAGGTCGGCCGCGAACCGGCTGTCCTTGGCGTAGGGCGGGGGTGGGGTGGTGCTGTATGCGGCGAGAATTTCGTCCCACACGGCCTGGGCCTGGCGCAGTTCGATCCCGGCCAGGGCCGCGTTGCCCGTGCGGGCATAGAACAGGGCGGCGCGGTAGCCGCCCTGGGCTTCGTCGACCAGGGAATCGAATTCCCCGGCATCCGCCGCCAGGGCCGGCCTGGGCGCGGCCAGCAACAGGCAGAACGCCGCGACGATAAAACTTATTCTTGAAATCACGGTTATGGTTTCCTTCCTATAGCGTCTTGCCAGACCACGGCCCATGCGGTCAATATGCATTCAACAAAACGAATGTGAGGTGCCGTCTTGGCATCGAGACAAGAGGACATCCGAACAGTGATACCCCGGCGACGTTTCAATGGATGGGCCACGGGCGCGCTTGCCGCGGCGGCCTTGGCCAGCCTGACCCTTGGCGGGACGCGCACGGCCGCCGCCGCGACCATCGGCGCCGACGGCCTGATGACCGAGCCCTGGTTCCTTAATTCCTTCATGATCCTGAAGGAAGACCTGGAGGAAGCGGCCCAGGCGGGCAAGCGGTTCGCCGTCATTTTCTCTCTCGAAGGCTGTCCCTATTGCCGGGAAATGCACGAGGTCAATTTCGCGCGTCAGGACATAACGGACTTCGTGCGCGCCAACTTCAACATCCTGCAGATCAACATCATCGGGTCGCGCATGGTGACCGACTTCGATGGCGAGGAACTGTCGGAAAAGAAGCTGGCGGAAAAATGGGGTGTGCGTTTCACGCCGACCACCATTTTCTTCCCTCCGCTGGACAAACTGCCGGCGGGGGTATCGGGCAAGAAGGCCGAGATCGCCCGCATGCCCGGATACATGAAGCCGTTCCACTTCATGTCCATGTACCAGTTCGTGCAGGAACAGGCCTATCTGAACGGTAAGTTCGGGCCTTATGTGCGGAAAAAGATCAATGCCCTGAAAAGTGCCGGGAAATCGCCGGAAAATTGGTGATTTTCCCAAAGTTTTTCAGCGCCTCGCCCTGGACAACATATTCATAAAATATATAATGTGAATTCCATCATTGAGCAGGTGACGCCGCCATTCGGGCGGGGCCGCCCCATAATTCTTGGAGCGCGCATTAATGAACAAGACCAAACCGCCGGCAAAGCCGGGAAACATCCAAATCCCATCCATCGATCAGCCGACGGATAGCGGCCGCCGCAAGGCGCTTCTGGCCGGGCTTGGGGCCGCCGGCGGGGCCGCCGCCGCGGGCCTGATGACGCCCAGCCGCGCGTTGGCCGATCCGGCCAACCTGCCGCCGAATGTGGCCGACTGGTCGAAGGTCCTGGGGCCGGGCGTTGATGTTGCGCCCTACGGCATGCCGTCCAAGTTCGAAAAGACCGTCGTCCGCCGTTATGTCGACTGGCTGACCGCGACCCCGGAAAGCTCCATCAACTTCACGCCGCTTTACGCCCTCGACGGCATGGTCACGCCCAATGGATTGTGTTTCGAGCGCCACCACGGCGGCGTCGCCGAGGTTATCCCCGACGACTACCGCCTGATGATCCATGGCATGGTCGATCGGCCCCTGGTCTTTACCTATCAGGATCTCAAACGCTTCCCGCCGCAAAGCCGGTTCTATTTCCTGGAGTGCGCCGCCAACGGCGGCATGGAATGGCGCGGCGCGCAGCTGAACGGCGTGCAATTCACCCATGGCATGGTTCATTGCGTGCAATACACGGGCGTGCCGCTGCGCACCCTTCTGGAAGAAGCCGGCGTCAAGCCAAAGGCCAAATGGCTGCTGGTCGAAGGCGGCGATAGTGCGGGCATGAACCGCTCCCTGCCGCTGGACAAGGCATTGGACGACTGCATGGTCGTCTATTCCATGAATGGTGAGCGCCTGCGCGCCGAACAGGGCTATCCCATCCGTTTGGTGGTGCCCGGGTTTGAAGGCAATATGTGGGTGAAATGGCTGCGCCGTATCGAAGTCGGTGACGGCGCCTGGATGGCCCGCGAGGAAACGTCGAAGTACACCGACCTCATGCCCGACGGCCGGGCGCGGCGGTTTACCTGGGAAATGGACGCCAAGTCGGTGATTACCAGCCCCTGTCCCGAACTGCCGTGCAAGCAGAAGGGCCCGCAGGTTATCAAGGGCATCGCCTGGTCGGGACGCGGCAAGATCGCCCGTGTCGACGTTACCGTGGACGGCGGGCGCAACTGGCATCAGGCGCGTTTGGAAGATCCGGTCCTGCCGAAATGCCTGACCCGCTTCTACCTCGACGGTTGGTCGTGGGACGGGAACCCTGCCTATCTGCAAAGCCGCGCCATCGACGAAACCGGATATGTGCAGCCAGAAATGGCGGCGCTTCAGGCCGTGCGCGGAGTCAATTCCATCTACCACAACAACGCCATCCAGACCTGGCGCATCAATCCGACCGGGGAGGTGGAAAATGTCCGCTTGGCGTAATCTGACCCTCACCGCCGCCGCAACGGCCGGCTTTCTCGCTCTGTCGGCGGCCTCGGGCCATGCGGCCGACCGCAAGTTTCCCCAATTGGGCGCCCCCGCGACGCCGGAACAGATTCAGGCCTGGGACATCGACGTCCGCCCCGACGGGCTGGGTGCGCCCGCGGGATCGGGCACGGCGCCCCAGGGAGAAAAGGTCTACATCGAAAAATGCGCCGCCTGTCACGGCGATTTCGGCGAAGCGCGGGGCCGCTACCCGGTGCTGGTCGGCGGCCACGGCACCATGAAGGACGACCGTCCGGAAAAGACCCTGGGCAGCTACTGGCCCTATGCCTCGACCATCTTCGACTACATCAAGCGGGCCATGCCGTTCGGCGAGGCCCAGACCCTGACCAATGACGAGGTCTATGCCCTGACCGCGTTCCTGCTCAACATGAACGACGTGGTCGATTCATCCTTCGTGCTCGATGCCTCCAACATCGGCAAGATCGAGATGCCCAACGCCAAGAACTTTTTCGACGACCCGCGTCCCGACGGCCAGACCGCCAAGGTGGCGGCCCTGTGCATGAAGGACTGCAAGCCCGAGGTGAAAGTCATCGGCCGCGCCAAGGTCATCGACGTGACACCGGATAAGGGCGGGGTGGCGGCCAAGGCCGCGGCCGCACCGGCGGTAAAGGCCGAACCGACGCAGGTTGCGGCATCCGCCCAACCTGCGGGCGATCCCGAAGCCGGCAAGAAGGTGTTCCGTAAATGCGCCGCCTGTCACGTCATCGACAGTGCGGCCAACAAGCTGGGCCCGTCGTTGAAGGGCATTCTGGGGCGCACGGCCGGTTCCGTCGACGGGTTCCGTTATTCCAAGGCGTTTCAGGCAGCCAACGACAAGGGCCTGAAGTGGACCGACGACGCGCTCAAGGCCTTCGTCGCCGATCCCAAGGACTTCGTGAAGGATCAGATCGGCGCCGACAAGGGCCGTACCCGCATGGCCTTCCCGGGCTTGCGCAAGGAACAGGACGTCGAAGACCTGCTGGCCTTCATGAAGGCCGCCGGCGGCGAATAATCCGCATGGAAAACCCCCGGGCGGTCCGCCGCTCGGGGGCTTCGATCTTAATCGGGAATGATCCGTCAGGCGGCGGAGCGGGATGCGGCCTTGATCAGGCGGCGGCGCTCCATGGCTTCTTCCGAACAGAACAGACCGTACATAAGTTCCAGCGTCTTGCCCGCCTCGTTGCTGGCCAGGCTGTAATAGATCGTCTTGCCCTCACGCCGGGTCGCGACAAGATCGTCAGCGCGCAGCCGCGCCAACTGCTGTGACAAGGTCGGCTGACGCAGATCAAGCGCCTGTTCCAGTTCGGTGACCGATTTTTCGCCATCGCCCAGCATGCAGAGAATGAGCAGACGGTTTTCGTTGGCCAGCGCCTTCAGAAACTGTGCCGCTTCCTTGGCGCCTTCAAGTACGTCTTCTTCTTTCATGCGAGTCCGATCTCTCCAGGTTTGCCGCCGCGACACGGCGGGCGTTCCTCCCTGGACCTTTTTCGGCTCCGGCCTTCCGGCCAGGCCTTGAATTCTAAAACGCTGCCGATCTCCCCACCGACGATTGGCCGAGTTTACGCCAATTGACAACGGTTCTCAACAATCCTGCCCGTTGGTCGCTGAAAAGTGACCTACGGCAAGAATATGGAAATACGAACTGAACTACACTTAATGAAAACAATTTAACTTAATCGAATATATTGCACAACGCAGAAGTGACTGAACGGGTGGCATGGTACGTGTTTTGCTACTCCTTCTTGAGGCGGCTTACACGGATAAACACGGGAGGTGCCGGTCCATGGTGTCTCAACGCTTCATGCCGATTGTTACGACGATTTGGCTGAAACCTACGGTTCGCCGGCAAATTCCCGGCTTTTCGAGGCGTTGTCCACGGGGCCGCGCCGGTCTTGCGGCAGCCGACGTCGGCGCAAGGCGCTTGTCACGAAAGGGCGTTTCGGCGCGAAAAGGTGGCCGGTCCATCCGGCAGATATTTCCGCCAAAGTAGTATAATCGGCAGAAACTGCCGCTTTGCCGAAACCATCACCAGCATAGAGCAGATAGATCATGATCAATCGCATCCCAGGCCAAAGTTCGGTGCTTCTTTTGTTG
The DNA here is from genome assembly GCA_963972065.1 of uncultured Rhodospirillaceae bacterium. GTDB lineage: Bacteria > Pseudomonadota > Alphaproteobacteria > Rhodospirillales > Casp-alpha2 > UBA1479. The sequence continues at coordinate 51,366 of CAXAVJ010000012.1, read as the reverse complement.
AAGGCGGGCAATGATCCGTCCCGCACGGGAAGCAAACAGAAATCGTCCGCGCCGGGCGATCCGCTGTTGGCGGCCCTGGAAAAGGCAGATCCGGAAAAAGCGCGTGCGCTGAGAAAGCAGTTGGACGAGTCGAAAAGCATTCTTGAGCGGATAAAATCCGCCAAGGTTGACGTGAACGAGCAGCGTAAAGCCGCCGCACAGGAAAAAATCCAGCGAATTAAGGAAGAATTGAAGGCGCTACGCATGTTGGCGTCGGTCAATCCCGAGGCCGCGGCGCGGCGGGCCGCGCAACTCAGCCGGCAGCTTTCCGCAGCGGTCAAGGAATACGCCAGCGCCAGTGGCGGTGCCGGTGCCGTGGGGATCGGTGCCGGGGTATCCGCCGAGTTGGCGGGTGGGGCCAATTCCATGAATCCTGCCGGAATTTCCGGCGCGGCGACGGGCACCGGGGGGGCGGCGGCTCCCGATGCCGCGGCAGGAACCGCTGTGCCGGCCGTTCCGGAGACCACAAACACGGCGGCCTCCGACCCTTCGGGGGCAACGGCCGCGTTACAAGGTCAGGAAGAGGCGCCGGGAACAACACCGTTCGCGGCCACGGATACGTTGGCTGAAATTGCCGAAGACAATGATGGCGATAGCGCAAGCACCATTCGTGCGGCGATTCAGGAGCAGGCCGCCGGGATGGATCAATCTTTCGGCGAATCCCGCGCGCATCAGGAATTCGTGCGCGAGGTCAGAGAAATCAAGAATGCCCTGAAGGCAATCATCGAGCTGGCCAAGAGAAAGCTCGAAGAGAAGAATGATTCCAGCGTCGATCGAGACATCAATGATGCGGAACGGGCCCTGACCGAGGTCGAGAGTTCCCTGGCCCAGATTTCCTCGACCGGTTTGGCGGGAATGACGGGCACCGTGAACATTTTCGCATGACCCCCGGCCGGGCCGCGGTTCCACGAAAGCGTTAATTTATCTGATCGGGTGAAATGGTGCCGCCGCACAGAATTGAACTGTGGACCTCTCCCTTACCAAGGGAGTGCTCTACCCCTGAGCTACGGCGGCATCCGGGAGGTGAAGAGGGGCGGACAATAGTATAGGGTTTCCCCAATGACAAGTGTCCCTGAGCCCTTTATTTCATGGGCGGCAAAGACCCTGTTCAAGGCCGAATCGGAGGCAGCATGACCCCGTCTGACGATGCGAAGAAACGCCCGGGCCAAAGCGGTGCCGGGGCCGAGGCGGAAGCGGCGCGCAAGGCGCGGCAGGCTGAACAACTGCGTGCCAATCTGGCCAAACGTAAGGCCCAGCAACGCAAACGGGACGTTGAACCAGCGGGCGGCAGGGATGGCTGAGGGCTGCGGCCGGTGATCGTCAACGGAGGCCGTGAAATAATCCCATTCCCGCCATGACAGGGCCCCATTTCTTCTGTTAATCAACGTCGATGGACAGTATTCGCATCCGGGGCGGCCGCCCCTTGAACGGCACCATCGCCATCGGGGGGGCAAAGAACGCGGCCCTGCCCTTGATGGCCGTCTCCCTGTTGACCGAGGACCCGATCGAGTTCACCAACATGCCCACCCTCGCCGATCTGGCGACCATGGGCAGCCTGTTGGGGGAACTGGGGGTCGAATTGACGCGCACGGTCGATGACACCAGCAATGAGCCCGTGGTGCGCCTGCAGGCGCGCAAGATCACCGCGACGGAAGCCCCTTACGATCTGGTGCGCAAGATGCGGGCCTCGGTCGTCGTCATGGGCCCGCTGCTGGCCCGCGCCGGCAAGGCCCGCGTGTCCATGCCGGGCGGCTGCGCCATCGGCACCCGGCCCGTGGACCTGCACCTGAAGGCGCTGGAAGCCCTGGGTGCGGAGATCGAATTGAAGGAAGGCTACATCCAAGCCACCGCGCCGAACGGTCTGAGCGGCGGGCATATCCTGTTTCCCAAGGTTTCCGTCGGGGCGACGGAAAACGCCCTGATGGCCGCCACCCTGGCCCGTGGCGACACGGTCATCGCCAACGCGGCGCGCGAGCCCGAAATCACGGACCTCGCCAATTGCCTGACGGAAATGGGGGCGAAGATCACCGGTATCGGCACGGACACCTTGCGGATCACCGGCGTTTCGGCGCTGTCCGGCACCCGCCACAGGGTCCTGCCCGACCGCATCGAAACCGGCACCTATGCGGCCGCCGCCGCCATCACGGGGGGCGAGCTGACCCTGACCAACACCCGCGCCGACCTGATCGAAAGCGTCATCGACCTGTTGGAACGCGCCGGGGTCGAGGTGACGGAAACCAAGGACGGGCTCAAGGTTAACCGCGCCAATTGCGAGCTGCGCGGCGTCGACAGCATGACCGAACCCTATCCCGGCTTTCCCACCGACATGCAGGCCCAGATCATGGCCATGATGACCGTGGCCACCGGGGCCGCCATGATCACCGAAACCATTTTCGAAAACCGCTTCATGCATGTCCCCGAACTGTGCCGCATGGGCGCCGACATCAACGTGCACGGGGCCTCGGCCATCGTGCGCGGCGTCAAGAAATTGTCGGGCGCCCCGGTCATGGCGACGGACCTGCGGGCGTCGGTGTCGCTGGTCCTGGCGGGATTGGCGGCGGAGGGCGAAACGCAGGTCAACCGGGTCTATCACCTGGACCGCGGGTATGAGCGGCTGGAGGAAAAGCTGGCCGCCTGCGGCGCCGACATCGCCCGGGTGGCGGGGGTCTAAGGCTTTTAGTATCCTTGCCGGAAAACCGGGAGGATACGCCATGGCGAAAATTCTTAGCCCAGAAGCCCTGCGGCAATTCAAGGAAGACGGCTATTACACCCCCGTCGACGTGCTGTCGGCGGCGGAGGCCCATGATCTGCGCGCGAGGATCGAGGCCTTCGAGGCGTCCCAGGGCGCGCCCCTCAACGGTCTGCAGCGCAACAAGACACATCTTCTGTTCAAATGGCTGGACGATCTGGTCCATGACGCGCGCATCGTCGACATGATGGAGGATATCCTGGGGCCCGACATCCTGTGCTGGAACACCCTCAGCTGGACCAAGGAAGCCGGTTCCGGGCAATACGTTTCCTGGCATCAGGATTCCAACTACTGGGGCCTGGCCGGCGGGGAGGTGGTGACGGCCTGGCTGGCGCTGTCGGAAGCGAGCGAGCAGGCCGGCTGCATGCGTGTCCTGCCCGGCACCCATAAGGGGCCGCCCCTCAAGCACGAAGACCTGTATCACGAGAACAACATGCTGACCCGGGGCCAGGAGATCACCCAGGGTATCGACGAAAGCAAGGCGGTGGCCATGCCGCTCAGGCCCGGGCAGATGTCTCTCCACAACATCCGCCTGGCCCATGCTTCCGGCCCAAACCTGTCCGGGGATCGGCGGATCGGCATTTCGTTCCATTACATGCCGGCCAAGGCCATGCAGAGCGTCGGCCAATGGGATTCCGCCGCCCTGGTACGTGGCCGGGACCGCTTCAACCATTTCGAACACACCCCCCGGGTCAAGGCGGACATGGCCCCGGAAACCGTCGCCTATCACGCCCGCGCGGCCGAGGCGGTGCGCCAGGTGCTGTACCACGGCGCCGACCAGATGACGGGCAAGCTGTAGAGCAATTCAAGGTGGGCGGTCGGAGTCAGCGGTCGCTGGGTGACAGGTCCTGCAGTACCCAGGTGCCGGCCGCCGTGCGCGCCGCCGCCAGTTCGTACACCGGGATGGTGATCAGGAAGGAAACGCCCGCGCGCGGCAGGTTCTCGAAGCTGATCTTGCCCTTGTGGCGCTCCAGGATCGATTGAGCCGCCTGCAGGGTGATGGCGGCGCCCTCGCGGTCCGGGTCGATGGCCGACGGATCGATGCCGTAGGCATCGAACAGCCGCTTGCCGATGCGCGACGAGATATGCGGCCCGGCATCGGTGATGCGCACGATCAGGCTCAGGCGATCGCCCATGACCTCGACCAGGATGCGCCCGCCCTTGGGGCTGCGCGACACGGCGTTCAGCAGAACTTCGACCAGGGCCTTGATCAGGCGGTCGGACTGCCCCTTGACGATGCGCCGGGCGACCATGCCGGGGGCGAAGTGGATGCGGATGCCGCGCGCGGTGCCCAGGGGGGCGATGCTTTCGATCACCGTTTCCAGCATGTCGATCAGGTTGATCGGCTCCCAGTTGGTGATCAGCGCGTTGCGCTGCATGGCGTTGGCCCGCTCCAGATCCGCGATCAGGGTATAGACGCCGTTCACGCTGCGGACCGCGTCGTCGATCAGAAGCCGCGCCTCGTTGTCGTTCAGGTTGGTAATCTGCGAACGCAGGATGCCCAGCTTGTCCCGCATGTTGCCGGCGGTTTCCGTCAAATCCTGAATGGTGCGCTGATACAGCTCGGTCTTGGCGTCGTTCGCCAGTTCGGCGTTCTCCCGCGCCAGGGCGGCTTCGTCGCGGGCGATCTCCATGGCGTGGGCATGGGCGCGTAAAACCCGCCGCGTGACCGTGCGCTGGCTGCGCAGAACCGTCTGCAGTATCCACAAGGCATATCCCATGCCGGCAAGGGCGCAGACCACGAAGGCGGCCAGGATGTTGCCCGGGTTCCATTCTGAAAACCGATGCACGAAGGCGTCAATGCCGCCGAACAGGTCAAAATGGATCGTCGCGCCTGCCAGGACGGCGGCCGCACAGCCAATCAGTACCGCGTTCCCCACGCGGCGGCGGATGGGCGTTCGCATTTCTTTCCATCCAATGTCCTCAGGGTTCCCGCGCCGGGCGCGGGGACCGTTTCCCCAAGGTTAGAGTGTGCGGGGGCGGGGTGCCTGTAAGTGATACCCATCACAGGAACTTTGATGGCGACGGTAGCCTATTGAAATCCCGATGCGAATTTCTGGAACGCACGGAATGCCTGGGTTAGGCTGCTGGCCCGACCGCGATGCAGGTTGTCCCCGGTGACCGATAAAATCCGATATCTCGATGCCGCCGGCCAGCACTTGGAGTATGCCTGGTGGGGTGGACGGCCGGCATCTGGGGGCACGGCGCTCGTGTTCCTGCACGAAGGTCTCGGCTGCGTCGACATGTGGCGCGATGTGCCCGAAACCCTTGCCGACCTGACCGGGTTGCCCGCCTTGGCCTATTCGCGGGCGGGTTACGGGCGGTCTGAGGGCATCACCTTGCCACGGGCCGTCGATTATCATGCGCCGGAAGCGTATGACGTTCTGCCCGCCGTGCTGAACGCCGCGGGGATTGGGGCGGCGGTGCTGATCGGCCATTCTGACGGCGGCACCATCGCCTTGATAGCGGCGGGCCGCGATGCGCGTATCAAGGGCGTTATCACCATGGCGGCCCATGTGTTCAACGAGGACGTGACGATCCGGGGCATTCAGGACGCGCGCGACGCTTGGCAGAAAACCGACCTGCGGGCGCGGCTTCGGCGTTACCACGGCGACAACGTGGACGGGGCCTTTTTCGGCTGGAACGATACCTGGCTGACCGACGGTTTCCGCGCTTGGAACGTGGCGGACTGTTTGCCGACGGTAACCTGCCCTGTGCTGGTGGTTCAGGGCGTAGAGGACCAGTACGGAACGGAAGCACAGGTTTCCGCCATCGCCAATGGCGTTTCCGGCCCCGCTAAACGTCTGGTCATTGCCGGCTGCGGTCACAGCCCGCACTTGGAGGCGCCGGACATTCTGTTCCCGGAGGCCGCCCGTTTCATCGCCAGTCTGACGTGAAACGGGCGACCGGCCCGGTTCAGTGCATGGTCAAACGAAACCTCCAAATAAAGTGACGCCGTTGGCGAGACGTCACCCCGCTTTCGGTTCTCGCGCCTGTTCCAATACTTGCCGGGTGGTGTCGGTCAGGCGAGCGAAAGGCGAAATGCCTGCTTCGGCCATTGCCCGACGCGTGCGGCAATTGAAGCCGTGCCAGATGATTTTGGCGGCCACCGCGCAAACGACTGGCGCGGTCAAGACCGCCAACTCGTTGTTCAGACCGATCCGTATCAGACTGTCGATCTCCAAGCCGATGGCGACGAGGATGGCTGTCCCGACGGTGACGGCCAGCAAGGTGTCGATGGTTTCGCGCTTCAACCAGGCGGCGCGGTTGGCGTATCGCATAAGAAGGACAAGGGCTTGAACCAGAGCCAACGATGCGATCATGGCGATGGTTTCCAGTGAAAATGAAAAGATGGGGGACATGACAACTCTCTTATCGTGATCGCATGACGATGGGCGGACCGGCCGCTGTTTAGGCGCGGCGCCGCGACTGAGCGCGGGCCGTTTCCGGATGATTGCGCCAAGTCATCGCCACAGGCGACGCCCATGACACGGTCGCTTCTCGTCATGCTGAAGGCGGCCCAAGCGGTCGCCGGCTGTAAGGGTGGGTGATACGCGGCCTTCGCCGCAGGAAGGTTAGATGCCCTGCGGCGGCGCGCGCGACTGAAACCCGTCTGTCGGCGAACGCCGGTGTGTTTGCCGGCTGATGGCCACTACGACAGGGGCGCGGCTGTCCGTCCGCGCGATGGCCGGCACCGTGGCGGGAAGCGCCTGGGGGCCATCCAGATCGGCCAGCGATTGCAGGGTCTGGGCGGTTGTTGCGACGTTACCCAGCGCACGGCGAAGCACGGCCTCGCGTTTGTCCCTGACATTCAGGTCCGGGGATCCCGGCAGGGACAGCGGGGCGCTGGCCTGGACGATCCCGTCGTTCCAAGGCGCGGCATTTGCAACCACGGACAGCCATAAAAGAAGCGCCGCGAAGCAAAGGCCAGTCACCAGGAAATTCTGGGTGGCCCGGAATGTCGATGACCTGGACATGCCGGTAATCTACCATGCCTTTGTTCCCGCGGGGAACGGCGCTTTCCGGGCCGGCGGCGACAGGGAGCGCAAGCCCCGCCCCGGCGCGTTCGAACGAGCGAGAACCGGGGATTTTCCGGGGTTTGTTTCCTGGTATCCTGGCGCGAATGGCATTATGTATGCGCCGCAAGCACCCGATTGACCGCGACGGAAAACGATCATGAACGCCAATGAAAAGCTCGTCCTGGCCCTACCCAAAGGCCGCATCCTCGAAGAAGTGATGCCGCTGGTTCGTCATGCCGGGATCGAGCCGGAGGCCGCCTTCGACGATAGCAAAAGCCGCCAGCTTCGCTTCACCACCAATGTAGCGAACCTGGACATTATCCGTGTGCGTTCGTTCGACGTCGCGACTTTCGTCGCCTTCGGCGCGGCCCATCTGGGTGTTGCCGGCAACGATGTGCTGATGGAATTCGATTATTCGGAAATCTACGCGCCGGTGGACCTGGGCATCGGGTATTGCCGCCTGGCCGTGGCGGAACCGGCGGAAATGGTCAAAAGCGACGACCCCCGGCAGTGGTCATCGATCCGCGTCGCGACTAAATATCCCGGCCTGACGCGCCGCCACTTCGCCCAGCGCGGCGTTCATGCCGAATGCATCAAATTGAACGGCGCCATGGAATTGGCCCCGACCTTGGGGTTGTGTCGACGCATCGTTGACCTGGTCTCGACCGGTGCGACGCTGAAGGCCAACGGTCTGGTCGAGGTCGAGACCATCGCCGAGATCACCTCGCGGCTGGCGGTCAACCGCGCCGCCTGGAAAACCCGGCCCAAGGAAATCGGCGGCTGGGTCACCAAGTTTAAGGAGGCCGTCGATGCCCTTGCGGCTTGATGCCCGCGATCCCGGCTTCGAAGACGCGTTCAAGGGCCTTCTGGGCGCCAAGCGCGAGAGCGAAGCCGACGTGAATGATGTCGTCACGGCCATTCTGGCCGACGTGCGGGCGCGTGGCGATGCGGCGGTTCTGGAATATACCAAGCGGTTCGACCGCTTCGATTTGACCGCCGATGCCATGGCGATCAGGCCGGACGAGGTGGATGCCGCTCGCGGTCAGTGCTCCCCGGAAACGTTGTCGGCCCTGGCCACGGCGGCTGGACGCATCCGCGCGTTCCATGAAAAGCAGTTGCCGGAAGACCTGGACTTCACCGATGCGGCGGGCCTGCGCCTGGGCTACCGCTGGCAGGCGGTGGAGGCGGCGGGCCTCTACGTGCCCGGCGGCACGGCGGCCTATCCGTCGTCGGTGTTGATGAATGCGATCCCGGCCAAGGTCGCGGGCGTGGACCGGCTGGTCATGGTCGTGCCGACCCCGGATGGCGTGCTCAACCCCTTGGTCCTGGCGGCGGCGGCGATCGCCGGGGTCGATGAAATTTACCGTATCGGCGGTGCCCAGGCGGTCGGCGCGCTGGCCTATGGTACCGAGACGATCCGCCCGGTCGACAAGATCGTCGGTCCCGGCAACGCCTATGTGGCGGCCGCCAAGCGCCTGGTGTTCGGCACCGTCGGCATCGACATGATCGCGGGCCCGTCGGAAATCCTGGTGCTTGCCGACGGCGCCAACGATCCCGCTTGGATCGCCGCCGATCTGTTGAGCCAGGCCGAACACGACACCGCCGCCCAGGCCATCCTGATCACCGACGACGCGGCCTTCGCCGATGCCGTTGAACGCGCCGTCGAAGGGCATCTGAAAACCCTGCCGCGCACGGGCACGGCGGGCGAAAGCTGGGCGACCTACGGCGCCGTCATCACCGTGCCGGACCTGGCCGGCGCCATTCCCCTGGTCGACCGCATCGCGCCGGAACATCTGGAAATCGCCACCGACAATGCCGACGCACTGGGCCGCAAGGTGCGCAATGCGGGGGCGATCTTCATGGGCCGCTACGTGCCGGAAGCGATCGGCGATTACATCGCCGGGCCCAACCACGTTTTGCCGACGGCGCGCAGCGCGCGGTTTTCGTCGGGCCTGGGCGTGCTCGATTTCATGAAGCGCTCGTCCCTCATCGAATGCAACGCCGAGGGCCTGCGCGCCATCGGTCCCGAAGCCGTGACCCTGGCCCGGGCCGAAGGCCTTGACGCCCACGCGCTTTCCATTTCCATCCGCCTGAACACACCGGCGGGGGACTAGGACGGGAGCGCCAAGATGAGCGGCGACACGCACCGCATTGTCCAAATCGACCTGGATGAAAAAAGCGTCGTCAGCCGCAGTCCCCAGGTCGACCACGAGCGGAAAGTGGCGATCTACGACCTGTTGGAAGACAACAGCTTCCGGCCTCTCGAAATCGACCATGCGGGACCTTATGCCCTACGTCTGTCGATCCAGGACAATCGCCTGGTGTTCGACGTGGACGACGAGGGCGGCAGCCATCTGGTCAAGATCACCCTGCCGATCAGCGTCATGAAGCGCATCGTGCGCGACTATTTCATGATCTGCGACAGCTATTTCAAGGCGATCAAGACCATGTCGCCCAGCCAGATCGAGGCCATCGACATGGGCCGCCGGGGTCTGCACAACGAAGGGGCCGAAATTCTGCGCACACGGCTCGAGGACCGGGTTGAAATGAACTTGCGCACGGCCCGGCGGCTGTTCACGCTCGTCTGCGTGCTTCATATCAAGGCTTAGGGGGGCGGCGAATTTGGCTGACCTTCCCTCTGCGGTCTTGTTCTCCTGCACCATGAATTCCATCCGCTCGCCCATGGCGGAGGGTATCCTGAAATTTCTCCACGGCCACCGGATCTATGTCGACAGCGCCGGCGCCCGCGAAGGGCAGATCGACGGCTTTACCATCGCCGTGATGGACGAAATCGGGATCGACATGTCGAACCACAAGTCGAAGACCTTCGACGATCTGGAGGACGACTTCTTCGATCTGGTCATTACCCTGTCGCCCGAAGCCCAGCACAAGGCCATGGAACTGACCCGGATCATGGCCTGCGACGTCGAGTTCTGGAATACCTTCGATCCGTCGATCATCGAGACGGATAACCGCGAGGAAAAGCTGCAGGCCTACCGCATGGTGCGTGACCAGCTGATGGACCGGATCAAGGCGCGGTTTCCCGTGCATGCGGTCGTCGATACGTAAGGGATCAAGGTGGGAAGGGCGGCGTCAGACGACCCCGAGGCCCGCCGTCGGGTCGGACAGGGTGTCGAACATTTCCGTCCAATGCCCGGCGTTGGAGCGCCAATCAGCGAAGGAAATGACGCCCGATACGACCTGTCCGTCGTTGGCGAGCGGCAGGCGCAAGGTTTCTTGAAATTTGGAAATCTGGGCGAAGCCCGGGCGGATGTCGTGGACGAAGGCCACGGGTTTGGCGGCGCCGGTGACGGTCCGGTATTCGTCGTTGATCATGCGCCCGTAATCGGCCGGCGCGTGGTCGCGGGGCGAACGGCCGGTATAATCGTAACCCTTCACATCGACATGGCCGGTGCCCCAGTAGCGATAGCGAAATTCCCCGTCTTCGGTCAGGTCGACGACGCTGATGAACGGGATGGCCGCATGCGGGTAACGCAACATGTCTGTCACCCGCCAGGGCGGTGCCATGGCGCCGCCGCGCAGCGTGTTCCATACGGCGAGGACATCCACGAACAGAGGATTCCGTAGGTCCTCAATGGCGACCTCGCGCTGAAAAAAGCGGTATGCCGGCTCGGGTGTGGAAGCCATGATCCCCCCAAGGCACCTAAAAAAACACGCAGGGCCACCCCGGCGCGTGTCGTCAACTACCGTGCCGATCCGTAAACCAGCATGCAAAAAAGTGGTCGGGTTATACGCATCACGGCCACAGGGGAATGTGATGGCTGTCACGGGGGGCGGAGAAATATGGACTCCGGGCTCGCCCTGGCAGGATGCTTCGGTAGAATGGTCGGATGAGGGCGGATCGGCGCCCGACAAACGATGTAAGGGGACCGGATGTCGCGTTCATACCGAACCTTTGGGCCCAAAACAGTGCTCGTGGCGGGCGTTTTTCTGGCCTTCGCCGTCGGATCGGCACCCATGGCGGTTCTGGCGCAGACCGGGGATCTGTTCGAAGGGCTGGCCGCACAGCCGGTGACGTTGATGGATGCGGGGATCAAGCGCATGCGTGCCGGGGCGCAGACGGCGGCGGCCCGCCTGACGACGGCGGTCGGACCGCCGGCCCAGTACCGGGTCACCTTCGACAATGCCCTGCGTCACCTCAATGTTCGGTTCGACGTCACCGTCGCGCCGGACAAGACCAGTGAAGGGTTCTGCTGGGCACGGCGCGGGATTGCGATCCGCGAGATGTTCGGCGTCGGCGCGATCCGTTATTCCCTGAAACTGTCCGACGAGGAACGGGTCAGGCGTCGCCTGGGCGTGATGTTCTCGCGTGAGCCGGAAGCCACGGAGCGGGAGATCGTGGCCCTGGGCCAGCGCTTGGCGGAATCGACCTATGTCGAGCTGAACCTGCTGACGCCGGCCAGCGAAACCCCCATGACCTGCCGCGCCGTCGTTCATCGCCTGGAATGGCGATAACCGGCTGCCGCGTGTTCCGGGGTTAGCGGAACAGCAATCCGTATAAATACAGGGCGAACGGCAAAATGACGCCGCCCACGATGATGAGCATGAACAGGGCAAAGCCCGTGATGTCATCGGCGCGCTGCCAGAATGACTTGGCGCCGGGGGCGGCGGCGTCCTGCAGCGTGACCGAAGGGGTCGGAGAGGGGGTGGAGGATTGCGTCAACATGGTGTGCCTTTCTGAAAAGGGGCCATTCGTGGGAGGGCGATTTGGCCGATGGGTTGCGATAGAACGAATTCGGCAGGCCTAGGCGCAGGCAGGAAAGTCCATGGAACGCGGCCAGGAGGAATTTCCGCCATGGGGCGGTGCGGCGCTCGGGAACGGGGGGTGCGTCAGCGCGTCTACCGCTCCCGTTCCCGATGACGCCCTCCCAGGCGCGTTCCTGCAGGGCCGGACCACAGGCCCGTCCCCGCATTCCTCGATCAGTTGGTGCGGATGGAAATCTTACCGCCGCGGATCACGGCGACCTGGTCGCCCTGTACGCTGACGGCTTCGTCACCCAGCACGAGTTTGCATTTTTCGCAGAGGTTCGGAATGGTTTCGCCGGCGGCGATGTTCACCATTTCAGAGCCTTCGGAATCGGAAACCGTCAATTGGATTTCGGTTTCCTGCTCATTGGTCACGTCCACGGCCTTGGCCGGTGCGGCAAGAGCAAGCGCGATCACGACGGCGCCAATGAAGGGCAGGGCTTTCATGTATTCCTCCAAAAAGGGGTGGGTGTCCGTGATTGGACGGGGCGACTCTCGGAGAAAACAAAGCATTTCTCAAACGAAATAAAATTATGGTTTATATCAAAAATTTCGATGTATAATTCGCGCCGAGCCACCCCCCGATTTCCTCCGGAAACGCCCCATGGACATCAATCTTGCGCGTACCTTTCTGGCCATCTGCGAGGTCGGAAACTTCGTCAAGGCGTCGGAACGCCTCTACGTCACTCAGTCGACCGTAAGTACCCGGGTTAAGCTGCTGGAAGACCTGTTGGGGCAGCCGCTGTTTGTGCGCACCAAGGCGGGGGCGTCGTTGACGGCGGCGGGGGCGCAGTTCCGCCCGTTCGCGGAAAAACTGCTGCAGACCTGGGAGCAGGCGCGCCACAACGTCGGTCTGCCGACGGAATATTCCGCCCTTCTGACCGTCGGTGCCGAATTCACCTTGTGGGAACGCATGATGGTGCGCTGGATGTCCTGGGTCCGCCAGGCCCTGCCCGAGGTCGCCCTGCGCGCCGAGGTCGGCACCTCCGACACCTTGATGAGCCAGGTCGTCGAGGGCTTCATCGATCTCGCGGTCAGCTATACGCCGCAGCACCGTTCGGGGCTGGTGGTCGAAAAGCTGGCCCAGGACAGCTTGGTCCTGGTGTCGTCGGATCCGACGACCCGTGGTCCCTGGGACGCAAGTTACGTGTTCGTCGACTGGGGGGCCGAATTCCGCATGGAACACCTGGACGCTTTCCCTGATCTGGCGGCCCCGGCGCTGGCAGTCAGCTACGGGCCGCTGGCGCAGCAGCATATCCTGCGCGCCGGCGGGTCGGCCTATCTGCCCCTGCGCGCCGTGCGTCCGCGCCTGGAAGAAGGTGTGTTGCATCTGGTCGAAGGCGCCCCCGTCTTCCGCCGGCCGATCTTCATCGTGCATCTGGAAGGGGTCGATAATCCGCTGTTTCAGACGGCGGTCGAGGGTCTGCGCAGCGCCGCCCGCGACGAGGCCGGCGACGATGGCGACACCTGATCAGGTGCCCGGATTGAGGTGATATCGGCAAATCCCCGCAATCCCTTGATTTTTACCCGGCTAGACGTCATGTTCTGGGGCGTTTCGGCCGAATTATTGGAGTGCTAATGGCGAAAGAAGACGTTTTGGAGTTTACGGGCACGGTGACGGAACTGCTGCCCAACGCCATGTTCCGGGTCAAACTGGACAACGAACACGAAATCCTCGCCCATACGGCGGGCAAAATGCGCAAGCACCGGATCCGGGTGCTTGCTGGCGATCGCGTCAATGTTGAGATGACGCCGTACGATCTGACCAAGGGCCGGATCACCTTTCGTTTCAAATAAAGCTTGGCGGACATGCCCATGGCTGGCCGCTTGATTCTCGCCTCGGCGTCGCCCAGGCGGCTGGATCTGCTGTCCCAGGTCGGGATCGTGCCGGCCGCCGTGGTGCCTGCCGATATCGACGAGACACCCCGGCCGGGCGAACAGCCGCGCGCGTTGGCACGACGCCTGGCCTCGGAAAAGGCCGCCGCCGTGGCGCGGGCCCATCCGGATGCCTTCGTCCTGGGCGCCGACACGGTCGTCGCTTGCGGCCGCCGGTCGCTGCCCAAGCCCGCCGACGCGGCCGAAGCACGGGGCTGCCTGGATTTGTTGTCCGGGCGCCGGCACCGGGTCATCGGCGGGGTCGCCCTGGTTTGCCCGGGCGGGCGGGTTGTGGTCCGCGATTCGGTAACGGCGGTGCAGTTCAAGCGTCTCAGCCGGGCCGAGGTTGATATGTACCTCGCCTCCGGCGAATGGCGGGACAAGGCCGGCGGCTACGCCATTCAGGGGCTTGCCGCGCTGTTCGTCACGGCGATCAACGGCGATTACAACAATGTGGTCGGCTTGCCGCTCGCCCTCACGGCGGGACTGCTGACCGGCGCCGGGGCATGGTCCCCGGCGGGGAAAGGATAACCATGCGCGCCGATACGATCCTGATCAATGCCGGGCCGGGCGAGATGCGCGTGGCGCTGCTCGCCAAGGGCGCGGTGGTCCAGGTTCTGTTCGAACGGGACAGTGACGAAGGTGTCGAGGGCGCGGTGTTCGCCGGCCGCGTGACCGCCATTAACCGCGACCTCAACGCCGCCTTCGTCGATATCGACGGGGCGGAACCGGGGTTCCTTGCCGCAGGCGACGCCCGGCAATCGGGCGACCAGCGCATCAAATCCATCACCGAAGCCGTCGGCGAAGGCGATAAGGTTCTGGTCCAGGCCGATCGCGAAGCCATGGACGGCAAGGGCCCACGCCTGACCTGCCGTTTGGCGCTGACCGGCCGCTTCGTGACCCTGCACCTGGGGGGCGAGGGCATGAAGTTCTCGCGCTTTCTCGCCCCGGCCGAACGCAAGGAACTTGAGGTGCTCGAGGAAATCCTGCCCGGCGACTGCGGTCTGACCTTCACCCCCGCCGCCGGCGGGGCCGAGATCGCCCAGGTCTCCGCCGACCTGGACCGACTGCTGGCTCTGCGCGACGACGTCGATGCCGCCTTCGATGACACGGTCAAGGCGCCGGAGGCCTTGTTGGCGCCGCCCGACGCCATCGAGCGCGCCCTGACCCTGGCCGGGCCGCGCTGCCGCGTCATTTCCGACGATCCGGAGGCCCTGCGCCTGATCCGGGAACTGGCCCCCGGCGTAAAGGCCGAGGCCTGGTCCGGCACAGCGCCGCTGTTCGAGGAATTCGGCGTCGAGGAAGCCCTCGACGGTGTGCTGTCGCCCGTGGTGCCCCTGCCGTCGGGTGGCCGGGTGATCATCAGCGAAACCCCGGCGCTCACGGCGATCGACGTCGACACGGGCCAGACCAAGGGCGGACCGCTCGGTTCCGGCTCGCCGCAGCGCCTGGCGGCCAAGGCCAACCGGGAGGCCGTGACCGTGATCGCCCGCGAACTGCGCCTGCGCAACCTGGCGGGCCAGATCGTCATCGATTTCCTGGCCATGAAGGGCAAGAAGGAACGCCTGGAGGTGCTTGCCCAATTGCGCAGCGCGCTGGCCGGCGACCCGATCGAATGCCATGTCCTGGGCTATACGGGGTTGGGTTTGGTGGAATTGACGCGCCGCCGCCGCGGCCCGTCCCTGACCCGCCTGCTGGCCCGCCCGGGGGGGCTGATGCCCGATCCCACGGCGGCGGGGCTCGCGGCGCTGCGCCGCGCCCTCGCGGTTCGGGGGGCGGTGATCCGCATCGCTTGCGCCGCCGACGTGGCCGATGCGCTGGCCGGGCCGCTCAAGGACGCGATGGATGACGCCAATGCCCGCACCGGCGAGGCGATCCGGGTGGAACGCGACGGCGCCCTCGGCCCCGGCCGGTTCGAGATTACGGAGGGCTAACGCCATGAGCGGGAAGACGGGCGCCAAGGTCGTGCCCCTGAAGCGCAAACCCTGCCCGATCTGCAAGAAGCCGCCGGTCACCGAATTCCTGCCGTTCTGCTCCAAGCGCTGCGCCGACATCGACCTCGGCCAATGGCTCGGCGAGGGCTATCGCATCCCGACCAACCAATCCCCCGAGGATCCGGACGCCGAGGATGAGTATACCGAGGATTAAACCCCGCGCCGGGCCGACTGAAGGCGCGGGGCGATGTCCTGAAATCCTTGGAAATCCGCGTGGAAATTCCCCGCGCACCCGCGCTGGACAGGGCCTCTGATTTCTTCTATAAGCCACGTCTTGCCAACGGGCGGTGGCCTTTCAGGCCGTCGCCGACGCACGGTTTGCCCAGGTAGCTCAGTTGGTAGAGCATCGCACTGAAAATGCGGGTGTCGGTGGTTCAAATCCGCCCCTGGGCACCATTCTCTCCCCAACATATTGATTTATCACTGCGTTTCCGGCGCAGGGCCCCTTCGTGCGCCGCCCGTTATGGGCGCGGGGCACGGATAGAACGCCACCCCTGCGCGACCCGCTAAGGCCAGCGGGTCACGCGGGGCGTCATCGTCGGAAAGATGGTGAGGCTCAGGCGGCCGGCAGCGTCGCGCGCACGGTCGCCGAACGGTCCCAGAGGTTCGGCACGCTGGTCGCGGAATAGCCCGAGACGAAGGGTTTGATCTCGTCCGTTTCCGGCTTGAACACATGACGCGAGACCGCGCCGATATTGGCGCCGTAGACGTGGATGCTGATCGACGGCTTGTCGGCGAAGGAATTTTCGACGACGTGGATGTCGCCGATGGTCGGCGACACGGCTTCGACCTGGCCGGGTGTCAATTCGGCCCAGTCCCCCACCTGATGCAGCTTGCCCTGGGCGTCCTGTTCGAAGCGGATTTCCTTTTCCGCCCCCCGCAGCATGCCGATCAGGCCCCAGACCATATGGTCGTGGACGGGCGTCTTCTGCCCCGGGCCCCAGACGAAGCTGACGACCGAAAAGCGTTCCAGCGGGTCGGCGTGCAAAAGGTACTGCTGATAATACTCGGGATGGGGCTGGGCGAATGCCTCGGGCAGCCAGTCGTCGCGGGACACCAGCGTGCCCAGCAGCTTGCGGCCTTCGGCGATCAGGGTTTCTTCGGCGTCGGTCTTGGAAACAAGGTTGGTCATGGCGATGACGAAATCGCGCAGCGGCGCGATGGAGTCGGGGGAAGCGGTCATTCGGATGCCTTCCGTTTTTCTTTCTCTTGGAGGATGGGGCGGCCGGGGGCCAGGGGAATCGATGAGGCGGTGGCGCCGATGGCGCAGGGATCGATCGGTGCCGGCGGCGCCGTATCGCCGGCCAGGGCGCGTTCGACGGCGTCCGCGGCCTTGGTGACCTCGGCACCCAACGCCTTGAAGCGGCCCGGGCGCAGGCGTTCCGCCGGGCCCGAAACGCCGATGGCGGCGATCACGCCGCCGGCCGGATCGTGGATCGGGGCGGCCACGCCGCAGACCGTTTCCTGCCATTCGCCGGCGTTGACGGCATAGCCGCGCGTGCGGATGCCCGCCATTTCCTGAAGGAAGGCCTCGGCGTCGGTGATGCTTTTGGGCGTGTAGGCGTGCAGGTTTTCAGCCAGCGCGCCAAGCGCCGCCTCGCCCAAGGCGGCCAACATGGCCT
Source organism: uncultured Rhodospirillaceae bacterium (assembly GCA_963972065.1). Lineage (GTDB taxonomy): Bacteria > Pseudomonadota > Alphaproteobacteria > Rhodospirillales > Casp-alpha2 > UBA1479. The sequence goes on along the minus strand of CAXAVJ010000012.1, from coordinate 34,301 downwards.
TGCCCGTGGCGACGCAGCGCGCGGGGGCGCGGCCGCCGATCGCGGAATAGGCGCGTACCGGCTCGGGGCTTTCCAGCTTGTGCAGATAGACCACCTCGTCCCCGTCGAGGACCGAAAGATGGACGCTTTCCCGGGTCCGCGCGAGCAGTGCCTCCATGGCCGGCAGGGCCAGTTGGCGGAGGTCCAGATGAGTGAGCATGGCCGTGCCCAGTTCCCACAGGCGGATCGCTGCCGCATAGGTGCCGGTGGCGGCGTCGCGCCGGACGTAGCCCAGTTCCGTCAGGGTCTGCAGCAGGCGGTGGGCGTTGCTTTTGCCCAGGTCGACCCGGGCCGCCAGTTCCGACACGCCGAGCGCGCGGTCGCTATGGGCCAGCACTTCCAAAAGCGCCATGCCGTTGACCAGGGTGTTGTTCATGCGACCACCCCGCCGGCCCGCCATTCGGCGATGTCGTCGGCGCTGAACCCGGCCTCGGCCAGGATTTCGTCGCTATGTTCGCCGACGTGGGGCGGCGGGCGGTCAATGGCGCCGCTGCCGTGGGCCAGCTTGAACCCCGGCCCGACCAGGCGCAGGGGACCATAGGGCGTGTCTACTTGTTGCAGAAGGCCACGCTCCGCGATTTGGGGATGGTCGGCGATTTCGTCGATGCCCTTCACCGTGGCGCAGGGCACGTCGGCCTCGGTCAGGCGCTGTTCCCAACTGTCCGGATCACCGTCGCGCATGGCACCCTCGATCACGTCGCGGAGCGCACCCGCGTTTTCCGTCCGCGCCGCCCAATCGGTGAAGCGCGGATCAGAAAGCGCGTCTTCCCGGTCCAGCGCCTTTATCAAGTTGATGAATTGCTTTTCCAACAGGATCGCCAGAATGATGTAGCCGGTGCCGCAGCGGAACCGGTCGGCGGTCACCTTGCGGGTAACCGACAGGTTGCCGTATTGGCGTTGTACGTAGCCGGCGACGGTGTATTCGGTGACGTGCTGGGCCAGGAAATTGAGGGTCGAATCCAACATGGCGACATCGACGAACTGGCCCTTGCCGGTCTGCGTGCGCTGGTGCAGGGCGGCGGAAACGGCGAAGGCGCCGGTCATCCCGCCGATCAGGTCGCAGGCGGCGAAGCCCGCGCGCATGGGCCCGCCCTCGGCCTCGCCGGTGATCGACATGATGCCGGACATCGCCTGAATCTTGCCGTCGAAGGCCGCCTTGGCGCTTTCCGGTCCGCTCTGGCCGAAGCCAGAAACCGCGCAATAGATCAATTTCGGATTGATCGCCTTGAGCGTTTCGTAGCCCAGACCGAAGCGGTCCATCACGCCGGGGCGGAAGTTTTCCCAGACGATGTCGGCGTCCTGGACCAGGCGTTTGACGATCTCCTGGGCTTCCGGCTTTTTCAGGTCGAGGGTCAGGCTGCGTTTGTTGGCGTTGATCGCCATGAAGGCCGGCGCCATGTTGCGGTCGACCCATTCCTGGCTGAGCTGGGCGCGCCGGTTGTCCTCGCCGCCGATGGGTTCGATCTTGACCACGTCGGCGCCCAGCAGCGCGAACTGATAGGTCCCGAAGGGCCCGGCGAAGAACCGGGTGAAGTCGAGAATCTTGATCCCCTCGAAGGGGCGGGGGCCCGGCGCGGTCATGCCGTCCCCCCGGCCGCCGCCTTCTTCAATTCCTTTTCGCGCAGTTCCTTGGCGACGATGCGGGCGTTTTCCGCCTCGGCGCGCAGTGCGGCGACTTCCTCGGGCGAGCGGCGGGTGATGTTGCAATAGTCGCTCTTCCAATCCGGATCGTCCGACCAGCGCAGCGGCGATTGCACCGTGGTGCGCGGGCCGATGGCGCTTTCCAACACGCGCAGGCACAGTTCCAGCGTCTCCGCCTGGGATTTCGGGTCGTGCGGTCGGCCGGCGGCGTTGCCCAGGGGAAAGTCGCTGAACAGAAAGCGCGGCACGCCGCAGTATTCGACGATGTCCTTGGCGCAGCCCATGACGACCGTGGGAATGCCGTTGGCTTCCAGATGGCGAGCGATCAGGCAGAGCGTCTGGTGACAGATCGGGCAGTTGGGGATCAGGATCGCCACGTCCGCGCCGTCTTCCCGACACCGGTTGAGGATTTCCGGGCAATCGATATTGAGGGTGTGCTGCTGGCTGCGGTTGGTCGGCGCGCCGTGGAAGCGTTTCGTCAGGCCGCCGATCCGCCCGGCCGCCACGGCGTCCCGCAGGGCGGCCAAGGGGAACCAGGCGCGGGCGTCTTCCATGCTGGTATGAACCCGGTCGATGCCGACATGAGAAATGCGCAGGTCGTGCTCTTCTGCCGTGTCGCCGGAATAGACCTGATAGAACTTGGCGGCCGAGTTATAGGGCGCTCCCGGTCCCTGCGGGCCCTTGTCCGGCTGATAGGGGGCGGCCGTGGTGATGAAGGTTACCTTCGATTGCGCCAGGGGTTTGGCCAGCGGCGTGAACGGCACGTCGATGTAATGGGCCCAGACATAGGGGTTGTCATAGCCCAGCGCGAGATACCATTCCCGCGTCCGCCGCATATAGGGGACGGGTTGATCCAGTTCCGGCGCGAAGGGCAATCCGCCGTCGCTTTTCGGCGCGGTCTTACTCGATGTCATCCTCATGCCTCGTGTCTTGGTCTCACGGGTCGGTCGGATCGCATGATCCATTGTTCTATTATATAGAACATGAATTCTATTAAATGGAAAATATTTTATCTTCGCCGCAGCACGCTTGCCCCGGCGTCTCCCCGATATGCCCTAGGGCGCCTTGGTCGATACCCGGCACATGTAGCCCTTGAGGTTGGCGTGATCCGACAGCGGGTCGCGCTGGGTCTCGTCCGTCAGATGATTGACCGACGGCCAGGGGGGGAACGGCTGGGCCCGGTCCCAGCCGATGGGGATGAACACCGTGTCCAGGCGGATACCCGCATGCAGCCAGGCCCGCGCCCGGATTTGGCCGTGGTCGGTTTCGACCGTGACTTCCCGGCCGTCCTCGATGCCCAACGCCGCCGCCTTGGCCGGGTGGATCTGCACATACAGGTCCGGCCACATTTCCTGGGCCTGCCAGGAATAATGGGTCCAGGAATGGAAATGCGGGGCCGCCGGGCGGCCGGTAATCAGTTGCATGTCGAAACCCCGGGCCTTCAGCGCGCGGGCGGGGGAATCAGCCCCCGGCTGCACGATGCGGGATGTCACCGTGTCGGCCGGGGTTTTCGCGAAGGGGCTACGCACCGCGTTACCGTCTGCCGTCCGCACCGCATAGGGCAGGTCGATCAGCTGTTCCCGGTCCGTATAGAACTCGGGCAGGGCGGAAAAGCCGAGAGCCTGGAACTTGGCTTCCTGGGCCGGGCTCCAGAATTCCAGCTTGCCGCTTTTGGTCGGGAAGCGGTGGCCTTCGGGGGAGCCGAGCGCGGTCGTGCCTTCCAGGTGCAGGGTCTCGATTTCCGGGGCGTCTTCGTCGGCCACGGGGACCCGGACCCAACGCCAGGGAACGGAATGCAGGCGTTTCTGCGTGCAGCCCTTCATCCAGGGATCGTTGATGCACATTTCGTCCCAGAACAGGGCCGAGTCCTTGTACTTGTCCTGCAGCACGTCATCGAAGCCGAAGCGCTTGCCCAACTCGATCCAGATCCAGCCGTCGGCCTTGGCCTCGCCCGGCGGATCGATCACCTTGTCGATCCAGACCACGCGGCGGTCTTCGCTGGCGCGGCTGATCTCGCCTTTCTCCACGCCCGTGGCGGCGGGCAGGACATAATCCGCATAGGTGCTGGTTTCATTTGCGAACAGTTCGATATGGACCAGCAGGTCGAGGGATTTGAAGGCGTCCCGCACCCGTTCCTGATGGGGCCAGGCCGACAGCGGATTGTTGCAGGTGATGAAGGCGCGGATCGGATAGGGATCGGCGGTCTGCATGGCGTCGAGCCAGCGCGCCGGATTGACCCCCGCCATGGGTTTCTCCGGATGGCGGATGCGGTCCGCCGGCGCGTTGGCGACCACCGGCGACGGCGTGCCGAAGTTGAAGAAGGCCCCGCCCTTTCGCCCGATATTGCCGGTGATGGCGGCCAGGAACATCAGGGCGCGGTTGGTCTGCGTGCCGTTGGCGTGCTGGTTGACGCCGCGCGCCGCGAACATCACGCAGCCGTCGGCCCGGGCGATGTCCTCGGCCAAGGCCCGGATCTGCGGGGCCTCGATGCCGGTGATCCCGGCCGCCCAGTCCGGCGAATAGCCCTTGGCCATCAGGTAGTCGCGCCAGGCGTCCCAGCCTTCGACCCAATTGTCGCAGAACCGCTGGTCCTGCAGATTATGTTCGAACACGTGATGGGCGAGGGCCAGGGCCAGCGCCAAGTCCGTGCCGGGGCGGATGCCGAACCATTGGTCGGCCTTGCTCGCCGTTACCGTCAGGCGCGGGTCGACCACCACCATCCTGGCCCCGTTCTTCAGCCGCCAGTCATTGATCATGCCGAAATGGACGGGCCGGGATTCCGCCTGGTTGTCGCCGAAATAAACGTAGAGTTCGGCACTGCCCAGATCGCCCGGGGTATAACTGTTGCCGCTGCCGAGCATGCCGATGGTCTGATCGTAGGCGACGGCCTTGGCCTCGGAACAGAACGGTTCCGTATCGGTAAAGTTCGGTGTGCCCCACATCTGGGTGAACAGGCGGATATAGCCCTTGCGGGTCAGCGTGCCCGTGCGGGTGCCGGCGAACAGAGCGAGCGCTTCCGGGCCGTGTTCGGCGCGCACGGCCTCCAGCTTGGCGGCGATCTCGTCCAGGGCCTGATCCCAACTGATGGGCTCGAATTTTCCTTCACCCCGTTCGCCGACGCGTTTCAGCGGCTGTGTCAGGCGGTCGGGGCTGTTGTGAAGTTGCAAAAGGAACTGGGACTTGGGGCAGACCTTGCCCTTCCATTGCGGGTCGTCCTCGTTGCCGGTCACGCGGATCACCTTGCCGTCCTTCAGGTGATACTGCGTCGGGCAGCAGTTGAAACAGATGGTGCAACCGCCGGAGATGATCTTGTCCGGGGCGCGTTCTTCACGGCTAGAACGATAAGGAAAGACCACGTCGTCCGGGCTCAGCGCCTGGCGCCGCTTCGGGTCGTCGATCACGGCCGGGCGGTGGCGGCCCGCCATGGTAAATCCCTCGGCGGCGGGGGCGCTGGCCTTGATGCGCTCCAGAAAGATGTTGGACGGGTTCAACAGGAAGGCGTCGTGGTCGACGGCGCGGCGGCCCTCGGCCCGGATCGTTTCCAGATGATCGGCGCGGTCGCCGAAGGTGATGGCCTCGCCGGGGCAGACCGTGGCGCAGGCGGGCTTGCGCCCGACCGCGCGGCGGTCGTGGCACAGGTCGCATTTCACCGCATGATGGTCGATGGCGTCATAGCCCATGGCGCCGTAAGGGCAGGCGATGACGCATTCGCCGCAGCCGGTGCAGCGGTCTTCGTTGATGCGCACGACGCCGGTGTCCGGGTCCTTGAAAATCGCCTTGGGCGCCACCGGGCAGGCCCGCAGGCAGGCGGGCCGCTCGCAGTGCTGGCAGGACAGGGTCAGGAAATCCAGGGCCGGCTGCGTGGTGTCGCCGAGCCAGACCACGCGGTTGCGGTTCTCGCCCGGGCCCAGGCCGTGTTCCGCCTTGCACGCGGCCTCGCAGCTTTTGCAGCCGATGCAGCGTTCCATGTCGATCATCAGGGACAGGCGGGACATCTCTGCGTTCTCCTACCAGGCCGCCAGGTGCCACCAGTAAATGTCGCGCCCGTCGGCGACATATCCGGCGAAGAAGGTGACCAGGACGACGTGCAGGATCAGGCCCGCAAGGAACAACCAGGCGAGCGCCATGTGGAGCGGCCGCCACCAGGCCTGCAGCCAGTTGACGGACCGCCGCGCCCCCATCAGCCGCGATTCCTTGCGCGCGAGGCGCGCATAGACCAGGGATTTCAGGGGAGCGGTCAGGAAATGTTTGAGCGTCGGCGAAAACAGGGCCTCGCTGGCCTGCGGGTCGAGCCGTGCGAGCAGCGCCGTCTTGGCGTCGATGAGTTTGCGGAGTTTGGCCTTCAAGGCCGGATCACCGGCCTGGAACGGGGCGGACTTGCGCCCGAAGGTCGCCGCCATGCGGGATGACACATACACCCGCGCGACCACACCGGTCAGGACCAGCAGAACCAGGCACGCGACCAGGACGAGCGGCGGACCGGAAAATGCCGCGGCGGCGTGCAGAGAGACCAGGAACATGCCGGCAAGGCTGGCCCCCACGTGCAGGATGAAGAGGCGGTTGGGAACTTGGCTGTGGCCGCCGCGCTTGCCGAGGGAAAACAGGAAGGGGGCCAGCAGCAGGACCGCGCCGAGCGCCGCCACGGGTTGCAGAATTTCTGTGCCCGGACGCTGCCAGAGGGCCGACAGGAACGGCTTGGCGATAAGATAGCCGATAATCGCCAGCACCAGGCCGGCGACCCAGATCAGCAGGCGCCGGTTCGCGAGGTCGGGGCGCTTGGGCGTTTTCGTCGGCGCGGTTCCGGCGGGGCTGGTGTGGAGATCCTGCGTGTTCGTGGTCATGTCCCCCAGGGTAGGGCATCGTCCGTTATTGGGGAACATCCCCGGCGACGCTGCAACGGATCATATGGCGATTTTCCGACATGTCATAATCGGCGACGGCGCGGTGGCAGGTTGACCGATTGTCCCAGATCACCAGATCGCCGACCCCCCACATGTGGCGGTAGATGTATTGCGGCTGGGTGCAATGCTCGAACAGAAAATCGAGAACGCGGCGGCTTTCGGTGAAGGAAAGCTCGTTGATCCGGCGGGTGAAGCCGGGGTTGACGTAGACCGTCTTCTTGCCCGTTTCCGGGTGGGTGCGGATCACCGGATGGGTCACCGCCGGCACCTTGGCCCGTTCTTCCGCCGTCAAGGGGGGGCGGTCGGGCATATGGGCGAAGAAGGTGTCGTAGGCGTTGGTGTAGTCATGGGTGGCAGTTAGGCCGCCCAGGAACGCCTGCATGAGCTCCGACAGGTCGTCATAGGCCTGCGTCATGCTGCAGAACATGGTGTCACCGCCGTAGCTGGGGATTTCCTTGGAATGCAGGAACGATCCCTGGGTCGGGCGCGGCATGTAGGACAGATCCGAATGCCAGTACTGCCCGGCATAGATGGCGCCGATCGGCTTGCCGGCCTTCTTGACGTTGGAGATCAGAAGGACTTCGGGATTTTCCTCCATGTTGAACTGCGTCAGCACATGGGCTTCCAACTGCCCGAATTTCTTCGACAGGTCGACAAGCTGGTCCGGCGACAGGTTCTGGCCACGCAGCACGATCACCTGATGGTCGAGGAAGGCCTGGTACAGGGCCGGGAACAGATTGTCGTAATTGCCGTCGGCAAGATTCAGGCCCTTGATTTCAGCCCCCAAGGCACCGGCCAGGCGTTTCACCTCGAGCCCGGATTGCATCGTGGTCATGGTTCCTTCCGGCATTGTTTGCTCCTCCGGCTCGTGCGTGTGTTTGAATTGCGGGGGAGTGTAGCGGCGCCGGAGTATGCCGAGGAAATACCTTTGATCGACCAAGATATGCTTAAATGATATATCAAGGCCTTCGATTATCGACGGAGCGCGTGTCTTGAATCTGAAGGCCCTGCAATACTTCCATGCCGCTGCCCGCTACGGCAGCATCGCCCAGGCGGCGGCCCATCTGCATGTGGCGCAGCCGGCCGTCAGCCGTCTGATCCGCAAATTGGAACAGGATCTGGGGGTACGCCTTTTGACCCGCACGGCGCAGGGCGTGTCCCTGACGGGGGAGGGGGATCATCTTCTCGCCCGCACGGCCCCGATCCTGAAACTGTTGGACCAGACGCGGGCCGAGGTCCGCAATTGGGACCAGGAGCCGGCTGGCCCGGTGTCGGTCGCTCTCATGCCTTCCGTTGCGCCGGTGGTGGCGCCCCTTTTGGTCCGACACGTGCGCGAACTCTATCCCAAAGTTCAATTGCATCTGTCCGAAGGACTCAGCACCGTCATTACAGATGGCCTGCTGACCGGGCAGTTCGACCTGGGCTTGTTCCACGTGGACCGGGAGGTGCCGTCGCTCGCGATTACTCATCTGTTGGACGAACCCATGTTCCTGATCGGGCCGGCTGCGGATGGCGATGCCGGGCAAGGGGCCGTCAATCTTACCGATCTTCCGAATTATCCCCTGCTGCTGCCCGAAGCGCCTAATCCGATACGCCGCATGATCGACGGCCTGACCTCGGACAGGGGCGTTACCCTCGACATCCGTGAAACCGTCAATTCGACGGCCATGATCAAGGCCATGGTGGCGGCGGGGCTGGGGTGCACGATCCAGAGCTACAGCATTTTCCATGAGGAAATACAGCAGGGCAGTCCCCGGTTTCGGGTCCGGAAGATCAAGGGCATGTCGCGCAACTGGTCGTTGGCCCGGCTTGACGGGCGGCCCGCGGGCGGTGCCGTGCAGGCCGTCGCCGGGGTTCTGGCCGACATCGCCCGGGATTTCGCCGATGCCCATTACCGGCAGGCGCCGGCGGGGTGAGGTTCAGGACTTGATGCGGGTGCCCATGTCCAGGATGTAGGGCGAGGGCGGGATGTAGAAGTCCTGGTAATAGATGGGCCGTGTATCGACGGAATAGGCCGTGACGTTGACCGTCGAGGCAAGGGCGCCATCGGGCCAGGCACAGCCTTCGGTGACATAAGCCGGCGGCATTTCCACGCGCAGCCGCTGGCGGATATGGTGCACCGGCATGTGATGGTGTTCGGCCATGACTTCGTGGAAATTCGCGCCGTCGAGAGCGGAAAGCGGCGGGGTGACCAGTTCGGGATGACGGTCGGCCAGGGCGTAGAACACCGCGTAGATTTCCATCGCCGTGTCGATGGTGACGATGCGGTCGAGGCGCACGACCTTGTCCCGGCCCTGTTCGAGGGCGGCGGACCAGGGACCCTTGTCGCGGCTGACGCGGCGGTCGATCACGCGGGTATAGACGGGCAGAAGGTCATCGGGCCCGCCGTCCGCGGTGCGGAATAGGAAATGCCAGGGTTCAGCGACCTGGGTATGCGGGGAAGCAACGGTGGTGCCGCTGCCGCGCCGGCGGTGGATCAGGCCGTCGTCGACCAGGCTGCGCAGCGCCCGTTGCACGGTGCCGAGGGAACAGGGGGTTACCGCCGCCCATTCGCTTTCCGTCGGCAGGCGCGCCCCCGGGCTCCAGAAACCGTCGGCGATGGAGGCGGTGATCGCCTGACGCAGGCGTTCATGCTTGGGCATGTCGTCCTGCGCCGGCCAATATCGCCGGAGAAATTCTCCATATCCACCGGGCACGTCCGTCAGCATTCGCGCGAAATCTCCAAAATCATAACGGGTGTGATCGTGCCACATTTTTACGACGAGACGACCATCATGACCATCCCGCTTGACAATGCAATTAACTATATAGTTATTCGATTATCTCATCTCCCGCGCGCTTTGCGCCAAGAAACCGGCTGGCTGATCGGATATCGGCCGCCAACACAGGAAACACTGCTTAGATGGAACCCAAAAATCTCATCATCCTGATGTCGGACGAGCATACCAAGGCGGTCACCGGCTGTTACGGGCATCCGTTCATTTCGACCCCCAATATCGACGCCCTGGCGGCCGGCGGCACGCGATTCGATGCGGCCTATACGGTCTGTCCGGTCTGCGTTCCGGCGCGGGCCAGTTTCGCCACGGGCAAATACGTTCATCAGATCGGCGCCTGGGACAATGCGACGCCGTTCGACGGCACGCAGGCCAACTGGCATGCGTTGTTGCGCGACCGGGGCCATCAGACCGTTTCCATCGGCAAATTGCATTTCCGGTCGGGCGAGGACGACAACGGCTTCGCCGACGAGGAACTGGCCATGCACGTTATCGACGGCAAGGGCGACCTTTTGGGCCTGATCCGCGATGAGGACACGCCCAAGCGGGGGGCGTCTTGGAAGATGGCCAAGCTGGCCGGTCCGGGCGAGAGTATGTACACGCGCTATGACCGCGACATCACGTCCCGTGCGCAATCCTGGCTGTACGAGGAAGCGCCCAAGCATACGGACAAGCCCTGGGTGCTGTTCGTGTCCTTCGTGGCGCCGCATTTCCCGCTGACGGCGCCGTCGGAACATTTCTACCGCTACTACAATCAGGATCTGGCGCCGCCCAAGCTCTATGACAAGCGCAATGCGCCGATCCACCCCTACATCGACGATTATCGGTCGATCTTCACCTACGACGACCATTTCACCACCATGGACATGGTGAAGCGCGCGCAGGCGGGCTATCTCGGCCTGATTTCCTTCATGGACGAACAGATCGGCCTGATCCTGGGCGCCATGGAAGATGCCGGCCTGTCTGCCGACACGCGGGTGCTCTACACCACCGACCACGGCGACAACATGGGCAACCGCGGCGCCTGGGGCAAATCGGTGATGTACGAGGAAGCCGCCGCCGTGCCGCTGATTCTCAGCGGGCCCGACATTCCGGCGGGCAAGGTCATCAAGACGCCGGCGACCCATTGCGACATCTATCCCTTCATCATGGACTGCGTCGGCGCCGCCGATGGCGACATGCTGCCCGCGGATCTGCCGGGGACCAACCTGATGGACCTGACGGCGGGGGCGGAGCCCGACCGCGTCGCTTTTTCCGAATACCACGGCATGGGGTCCAAAACGGCGGCCTTCCTGGTCCGCAAGGGCGATTGGAAGCTGGTCCATTACGAGGACTATCCGGACCAGTTGTTCAACCTGGCGGATGACCCCGAGGAACTTGAAGACCTGGCGGGCGATCCCGCCCACACCGCGGTGATGGCGGACCTTGCGGCCGAACTGCGGAAAATCTGCGATCCCGCCGCCGTGGACAGGGCCGCGCGCAAGACCCAGGCCCGCATGATCGTGGAAAACGGCGGCAAGGACGCCATCATCAAGCGGGGCGATTTGGGCTTTTCCGTGCCGCCCGGCGTCCAGCCGATGTTTGATTGACCCAGTGTGACGCATGGAATGGTCCCCCCTCACCCAACTTCGGCTAGGCCCGGCTTCGCCATGCCAAGCCTTCGTAACCCTCTCCCCCCTGAGGGGGAGAGGGCAGGGTGAGGGGGCATTTTGCCCCAAGGGGAAACCGCCCGGGCATCGACGCCTAAGAGGCATGTAAGGAGAGACAAGAATGAGCAACGTACCCTTCGCCATGGTGCCCCTGCCCGGCGTGCGATCCCAGAAACCGCGCAAGACCGGTCTGACCATGATGATGGACTGGGGCCTGCCCATGAACCGGGTGGCCGATTACATGGACCTGCTGGCCCCCTATGTGGACCTGGCGAAGATCGTGGTCGGCACGGCGCGGCTTTATCCCGAGGACTACCTGGTCAAGAAGCTCGCCCTTTATAAATCCTACGACGTGACGCCGTTCCTGGGTGGGCAGTTTTCCGAATATGTTTTCGCGACCCAAGGCTGGTCGGCCATGCAGGGCTTCTTCGCCGAGGCCAAGCGCCTGGGCTTCGACGCGCTTGAGATTTCCGACAACTGCGTGCCGCTGGACGACGCGGAGCGCGCCAAGATGATCAAGATGGCCATCGCCGAGGGCCTGGAAGTCCATGGCGAGGTCGGCTCCAAGGTCGTCAACCAGACACCCCAGGACCTGATCGATCAGACCAACGTCTGTTTCGACGCGGGCTGCGAGATCGTTTTGGTCGAGGGGGCCGAGCTGGTCACCGACGGCAAGGTCAACGAGGCCATGATGTTGGCCCTGAAGGACGGCCTGGACCTGGAGCGCACGCTGCTGGAACTGACGGGCCCCTGGATCAAGGGCGTGACCCTTAACGACGTGTTCGAGTTGAAGAAGTTCCTGCTGGGCGAATTCGGGCCTGAGGTAAACTTGGCCAACGTCCAGCCCGACGATGTGATGGAGACCGAGGCCCAGCGCTGCGGCCTGTCCGTGGTCGGACCCAAGACGCGGGCCGAAGCCGCGGAGTAGTCGCTTTTAATTGTATACAATTTACAGGCGGGGTATCCGCGCGGTATCGTCCTGTCCCTCGCACGAGACCACGGACGATCTCCCATGTACAAAACCCACGGTTCCCACTGGGGAGCGTTCGAAGCCCGCGCCCAAGATAATCGCGTCGTGGATGTCCGGCCCCTTGCCGGCGATCCCGATCCGTCGCCGATCCTGGGCGGCATGGCCGAAGGCGTGCACCACGACTGCCGCGTCAAGGCGCCGGCCATCCGCGAAGGCTGGCTGAAACATCGCGACCGGGCGCGGGGCGGCGGCCGCTTCGTCGAGGTTCCCTGGGACGAAGCGCTCGACATCGTCGCCGAAGAATTGCGGCGGGTGAAGGACGCCCATGGCAACGAAGCGATCTTCGCCGGGTCCTACGGCTGGTCCAGCGCCGGGCGCTTCCACCACGCCAAGACCCAGATGCAGCGCTTTCTCAACTGCTTCGGCGGCTACACGGCGCAGAAGCACAGCTATTCCCTGGCTGCCGGGCTGGCCATTCTGCCGCATATCGTGGGCGATCTGGCGCCGCTTCGCGGGCTTACGTCCTGGGCCTCGATCGCCGAGGCCACGGACACCCTGGTCGCCTTCGGCGGCATTCCCATCCGCAACACCCAGGTGGAGCCGGGCGGCACCGCATCCCATACCACCGTGCCCTGGCTGAAGAAACTCGCCGCGCGCGGCACCCATGTCGTCAGCATTACGCCCCTTCGCAACGACACACCCGATTTTCTGAATGCGGAATGGATCGCCCCCCGGCCCAACACGGACGTGGCCCTGATGCTGGGCCTGGCCCATACCCTGATCGCGGAGGATCTCCACAATCCCCATTTCCTCGCGGCCTATGCCGTCGGTGCCGATCAATTCCTTTCCTATGTGATGGGCGATGCCGACGGTCAGGCGAAATCGGCTGATTGGGCGTCGGAAGTTTGCGATGTGTCGGCGGATACGATCCGCGCGCTTGCCCGCCGCATGGCGGCCGGGCGCACCATGATCGCCACCAGCTATTCCCTGCAGCGCGGCGACCATGGCGAACAGACGTTCTGGATGACCATGGCGTTGGCCTGCCTGCTGGGCCAGATCGGTCTGCCCGGCGGCGGTTTCGGCTTCGGCTACGGCAGCATGCACGGCCAGGGCAATCCGGTACCCAGGATGCCGTCGCTGACCCATTCCGCCGGTACAAACCCTACGGGCAGCTTCATCCCCGTGGCGCGGGTCACGGACCTGTTGCTCAACCCGGGCGGCGAATACGATTTCGACGGCGAACGGCGGACCTATCCGGACACCAAGCTGATCTACTGGTGCGGCGGCAACCCGTTCCACCATCATCAGGACCTGAACCGTTTGCTGGACGGCTGGCGGCGGCCGGATACGGTGATCGTGAACGAGCCCTGGTGGACGCCCACGGCGAAGCTCGCCGATATCGTGCTGCCCGCCACGACCACCCTGGAACGCAACGACATCGGCCATTCCTCCCGCGACCGCTTCCTGGTCGCCATGAATCAGATCGTCACGCCGCAGTTTCAATCCAAGAACGATTTCGACATCTTCCGGGGCCTGGCCCAGCGCCTGGACATCGAAGCCGCCTTCACCGAGGGCCGCGACGAGGACGCCTGGCTGCGCCATCTTTACGATCAGGCGCGCGAGGGCGCCGGGCCGCTGGCCAACCGCATGCCCGATTTCGATGCGTTCTGGGAGGAGGGAATCCTGGAGTTGGAAGCCCCCGAAAAGCCCCATGTGGTCTACGAGGCGTTCCGCACCGACCCCGCCGCCAACCCCTTGCCGACGCCGTCGGGCAAGTTCGAAATCTTTTCAGAGACCATTGCCGGGTTCGGCTATGACGACTGCCCGGGCCATCCGGTGTGGCGCGAGCCGGCGGAATGGCTGGGCGGGGCCGCGGCGAAGACCTGGCCGCTGCACCTGATTTCCAACCAGCCCAAGCACAAGCTGCATTCCCAGCTCGATTTCGTCGGCCCCAGCCGCGCCGCCAAGCAGGACGGGCGGGAGCCCGTGTTCCTGTCGCCCGGCGACGCCCAGGCGCGGGGTCTTCAGGATGGCGATCTGGTGCGGCTCTATAATAACCGGGGGGAAACCCTGGCCGTGGCCGTGATCAGCGACGACGTGCGGGACGGCGTGGCGCAGCTGCCGACGGGGGCCTGGTTCGACCCGGTCGATTGGGCGGCGGCGGGTGCCCTGGAACGCCACGGCAACCCCAACGTCCTGACCCTGGACAAGGGCACGTCCAAACTGGGCCAGGGGCCGATTTCCCATACCACGCTGATCGAGGTCGAGAAGTTCGGGGGGCAGGCGGAATCTCCGGAGCCCTTCCGGGTCCCGGAGGTGGTGGTCCTGCCCGCCGCCGAATAACCTGCTTAGAGCAGCTTCAACACACCCTTGAGGTCCTTGCCCTGGAAGGTCGGCCCCAGGGCCGGGTCCATGGGCAGGTCGCCGGTGCGGTTGGACCAGTAGCAGGTCATGCCGTAGGCGATGGCACCCACCACGTCGCCCGCACCGCCCGCCACATGCAGGATGTCCTTCGATCCGATGCCGAGCACGCGGGTCGGCAGTTCGTAGACCGAGGGATGGGGCTTGTAGAACCCGGCCGTTTCCGACGACAGCACATGGTCGAAGGCGCCGGGGCCGAACACGCCGGCGACGCTGTCCAATTGGTCCTGGTCGCCGTTGGACAGGATCGCCGTGGCGTAGCCCTTTTTCTTGATCGCCTGCATCACCGCCGGGGCCTCGGGCCAGGGCGTCAGGGTGCCCCAGCCGGCAACCAGTTTCCGCTTCGTCGCCGCATCCACCTTCTTGCCGGACTTGCCGAGCGCATAGTCGAGGCCAATGGCCGTGCAGTCCTTGAACGGCATGCGGCCCTTGCCCAGCGAATTGCTGGCCGCGGCGCGGCTCATCTGCACCTGGCGCCAGGTGCGGGAGAAGGCGGCGGCCTTGTCCTTCCGCATGCCCAGGGTCTGCTGCACGATGGCGGTCAGGCTCGACTGAATGTCGAGCAGGGCGGAAAAGACGTCGAAGGTGACGAGTTTGTAGGGCTGGGTCATGGGGGCTCCTTGGTGTTTCTGCGGTGGCGTTCCGGGCAAAAAGATACCCTCTCCTCGGGCGGAGGAGAGGGTTTAGATGTTCACATATTCGCTATCAGGGTCGTTCAGTCTTAGACCGGGCGCGTGCCGCGGACGGTTGTCCGATGCATGGAACGTTCCTGGCTGAGGTCGTAGTCCGTGGCTCGGTGCATGGTGCAGCGGTTGTCCCACATCACCACGTCGCCCTGATGCCACTTGTGGCGGTAGACGAACTGGTCCTGGGTCGAATGCTCGAACAGATGCTCCAGCAGGTCGCGGCTTTCGTTGTCGCTCATGCCTTCGACGCGCGAGGTGAAGCCTTCGTTGACGAAGATGGCCTTCTTGCCCGTTTCCGGATGGGTGCGGGCGATCGGGTGGATGACATCCACCCACTGGGACAGTTCTTCCTCGGTCTTCACCGGACGCACGCCGGCGTTCATCATGGCTTCGTACCGGGTGCGGTAGGTATGAATGGCCTTGAGGCCCTCGAGCTTCGCCTTTGTGGCGTCATCGAGGGCGTCATAGGCGGCCGTCATGTCCGCGTAGAGGGTGTCGCCACCCTCCGGCGGGGTGATCAGGCCATGCAGGATGGAGCCCATGGGCGGGACGTCTTCGTAGGTGATGTCCGAATGCCAATAGGCGCCGCCGTTGTTGATGGGCTGCGCCCCGCCCCGGCCCCGGTTCGACAGAACCAGGATCTCGGGGAACTCGGGATGCAGGATTTCCTTCACCGTGTGGCGCTGTAGGTCCCCGAAGCGGCGGGAATACTCCAGGTGCCGCTCCATGGTCAGGTTTTCCTGACCCCGGACCACGAGGACCGGATAGGCCATCCACGCCTTGTGCAGGTCGGCGATGGTTTGGTCGTCCAGGTCCATGTTGAGGTCGAGGCCCACAACTTCCGCCGCCAATGGATTGTCGAGCGGCTTCACGGGGATTTGGATGGTGATGGTCACGGGATGGTCTCCGGTCTTGTTACCGCTGCATACCCCACCGGTTGATGGTCTTCAGCTCGATGTTGCGGAAGATCAGGTTCTCCACGGTGATCCCGATAAGGATGACCATGAACAAGCCGGCGAACACGCCTTCGGTCTCGATATTCTGCGAGGATTCGAAGATGTACCAGCCCAGCCCGCCGCCGCCCGACGAGGCACCGAACACAAGTTCGGCGCCGATCAGGGTGCGCCAGGCGAATGCCCAGCCGACCTTCATCCCGGTCATGATCGCCGGTAAGGCGGCCGGAACCAGAATCTTGACCACGAAGGGCACGCCCTTGAGGCCATAGTTCTCGCCGATCATGCGCAGGGTCGAAGACACGTTCTTGAACCCGGAATGAGTGTTGAGCGCCACGGCCCAAAGCACGGCGTGAACCAACACGAACACCAGGCTGGCCGTGCCGAGCCCGAACCACAGCATGGCCAAGGGAAGCATGGCGATGGAGGGCAGCGGGTTGAACATGGCGGTGGCCATGGAGATGAAATCACCACCGAGCCGGCTTGATGTGCCCCACAGGACAAGGATCGCGGCAATGGCCATGCCGGTGGCATAGCCGATTACCAGAACCTTGACGGAGAACCAGACTTTCGCCAACAGCTCGCCATCAACAAGATCGCTGATAAGCCGGTCCAGAGCGGACAGGAAGGTCGGGAACATCAGGGGTTCGACATCCAGGAGGACCGTATAAGCCTGCCAGATCGCAACAAGACTCAGCAGAATGAAGATCTTACGGACGCCGTTGATGTTCCAGATCTTTTCAAACACCGATAGTTTGACGGCGACGTCGCCCGTATGGGCAAGGGCGATGTTCTCGTTGATGAACTCGGGCCGGATGATGGGTTCGGGAAGCGTTTTTTGCGTGCTCATGATGATTGCATCCCCCAGCGCCGAACGGTGCGTGATTCGATTGTGGAGAAGATCAGGCTCTCGACCAGGACACCGACCAGGATGACGGTGAACAGGCCCGCGAAGACGTAAGGAATACGCAGGTCCATCTGGTTTGCGAACACGAACCAGCCGAGTCCGCCGGACTGGGTGCCCGAGGTATCGGCAATCGCCCCGCCGAACACCAGTTCAGCCGCGATCAGCGTGCGCCAAGCATAGGCCCAGCCGACCTTCAGGCCCATCAGGATGGATGGGAAAGCTGCCGGGATCAGCAGTTTGGTCACATAGCTTACGCCTTTAAGGCCGTAATTGCGGCCGACCATGCGTTGGGTTTCGGAAACACCCATGAAGCCCGTATGGGCGTTCAGCGCGACCGGCCAGATGACCGAATGCAGCAGCGTGAACACCACTGAACTGGACCCCAGCCCGAACCACAGCAACGCCAGCGGCAACAGCGCAATGGCGGGCAGCGGATTGAGCATGGCCGTCAGCGTCGACAGAACGTCGCTGCCGAACCGGGTCATGATGGCGGCCGTTGTCAGCAGCGTCGCGATGACCAGCCCGATGGCGTAGCCGGTGAGCAGCACCGTCATCGAGTTCTTGATCATGATCAGCAGCTGATCGTTGAGCACGGCATCGTACAGGGCGACGGCCGTGTCCGAGAATTTGGGCAGGATGTATTCGGAAACACCCGAAAGCCGCGTGTAGAGTTCCCAGGCCATCATGAGGGCGATGAGGATGGTCAGCTTGCGCACACCATCCATGTCGACAAGCTTTTCCCAAAGCGACAGCTTGCGGGCAACGTCGCCGTGGGAAGCTGCGGACAGGTCGCCGGCGTCGAATTCCGGCCGGACGACCGTTTGCGGAAGGGTACTCATCAACCTTCGGCCTCCGCCGCGGCCGCCAGTTCGTCTTCAAGAATACGATCGGCGAACAGCATGTTGTGGATTTTGGTCTTCAGTTCTCCGAATTCCGGGTCACCGGTGCTGGCATGGGTCAGGTGGTGGGCGTTCAATTCCGCCTTAACCTGGCCCGGATGCGGCGACAGCACCAGAATCCGCGAGCCGACGATCAGTGCTTCTTCGATGGAGTGGGTGACGAACAGCACGGTGAAGTGCGTGTCCTCCCACAGCTGAAGCAACTCTTCCTGCATCTGCAGACGCGTCAGTGCGTCAAGCGCGGCGAAAGGTTCGTCCATCAACAGAATGTCCGGTTCCATGGCCATACCGCGGGCAATGGACACGCGCTGCTTCATGCCGCCGGACAGCATGTGCGGATAGGTGTCCTCGAACCGGTCGAGCTTCACCTTCTTGATGTATTCCATGGCGACTTCATCGGCATCCGATTGGGTCTTGCACTTGCCACCGTTCATCAGCGCGAAGGTGATGTTTTCCTTGACCGTCTTCCAGGGCAGAAGCTGATCGAATTCCTGGAACACCATGACCCGGTCAGGGCCCGGTTCCTTGATGTCGCCCCCCTTCAGCCGCATGTTGCCTTCGACCGGCTTGAGATAGCCGGCGACCCCTTTCAGCAGGGTCGACTTGCCGCAGCCCGAAGGGCCGAGCAGGACAAAACGGTCAGCGGGATAAACCTTGAAGCCGACCCGGTAGGTCGCCGTGATCAAGTGTTCTTTGGTTTTATACTGAAGGGTGACGCCGTCGACATCCAAGAGGGGGTCAACCGCGGTGTGGGCGCCTTGAGTCATGTTCTAGCTACCGCTCAGATCGTGGTTGTTTTCCCAGAAGTATTCTTTCCAGTCGGCAGGCATGTTCTTGATCGAGCCGATGGAATGCATGAACTTGGCAAATTCCATGGTCCGGCTGGGCATGATCGAATAGTGCATTTCGCTCTTGTCTTTGATCATCGCCTTGACGTCTTCCAAAGGCAGCTTGGACTTGGTGAACTTGTGGAACAGCGCAGCGGCGCGGTCAGTGTCTTCGTTGATCCACTTGGCAGCCTTGCGGTAAGAGTCGCTGACGCATTTAAACAGTTTGGGGTTGTCGTTCTTCCACTTCTCGGTGTTGTAAAGCAGGACCGTGGAATGCTCGCCGCCCAACACGTCATAAGAGGTCATGACCGTGCGGACCTTGCCGCTTTTCACTTCCTGATAGGACGTCGGCAGGGTGGCGAAATGGCTTTTCACAGCCTGACCGCCGGCCAGCAGCGCCGCCGCAGCGGACGGATGCTTCATCGACACGGTGATGTCATCCAGTTTGAACGCCTCGTCCGCGCCCCACTTCTTGGCCGCGGCCATCTGCAGGACCACCGCCTGGATCGAGACCTTCACCGAAGGGGTGGCGATCTTGTGATCGGTCAGGCCGACATAGTCTTCGAGCTTATTGATCTTGGGATCGTTGGTATTCAGCTTCAGCGGCATGGCCGACAAGGTCGCGATGGCCTTGACGTTGATGCGGCCTTTGGTCTTGTCCCAAAGCTTGAGCAGCGGGCCGACGCCGCCGGCGGCGAAGTCGACGTTGTTGGACAGCAGCGCCTGGTTCACGGCGGCACCGCCCGAGAAGCGGTTCATGGTGACTTTGACGTCGCCCAGGCCGGCATCCTTGGCACAGGTTTCGATCATCTTGTGATCAAATACCACGTGTTGGGGCAGATACAGCAGGCCGAACTGCTGTGCGAAACGGATAGTGTCCGTTTCGGCCTTGGCCGGGGTGGCGCTGCCGGCCGTAAAGGCCAGTGCGACAGCGCCGCAGACGGCCGCGGCTGCGGCCTTACGTATAAAGCTTCTGTTGGTCATGTTTTTCGTCCTCCCTGAATGACGATAATTGAACTGTCACGGAACGGGTTTCGATGCCGTGTTGTGTCCGCCGGGCTTCGTTGCCCAATCGGATGGGACGTTCACTGCTGTGCCAAACTCCGCATCCCAACCCCCTGGGACCAGTGCTGCGGATGGGCTGAGTGTCGTGCTCGACCATTCGTCCCTGGCATCACAGCTTTCAAGACTATCGGGAAAATTTCGATATTCCTATATAGTTTTTCTAATTTCCCCCCGATATAGTGCCTCGCCGAATTACGATATAGTTTTTCGACCGTGTTCAACGAGGCTAAGCCGTAGCCCGCTGAACTAGACGACGCTAAATAAGACAAATCAATGGGACATAGGTCCAGGAGGGGACAAAATGCTCGACCAGCAGGATGACGGCGGCCAGGGCGCGCTCAATTCTAGTTCAACCATCGAGGCGCCGATCGCGCCCGATGAACTCGGCCATGCGGTGCTGACGCCGTCCGGCGCGTTCGAGGCCGGTTCGTGGCAAACCTTCAAACTGGTTTATACCTGCGGCAAGTACGGGATGGATGACAGCGCCTCCATGCGCGTCTGTTTCCGCTTCGCCTCGGACCAGAGCCGCCCGCAGTTTGACGACCCCAAGTGGCGCAACTACACCACGGTCGTGGCTTCCAACAACGCGGTTCTGGAAACCCGCTACGATCCCAAGGGCAACGTGCGTCCGTGGGACCGCGCACTTTATATCAAGGTGGTGAAGGGCTTCATGAAGGAAGGTGACACCATCACCATCACCTTCGGCGAAACCTCGGGCGGATCGCAGGGCATGCGCCTGCAGACCTTCTGCGAGGACAGCCTTGAATTCCGCGTCCTGGTCGATCCCATCGCCACCGCCAACTATCAGGCGCTGCCGGTTCAGCCCGTCATCCGCATCGTTCCGGGGAAGCCGGTGACCTTTGCCGCCGTGGTGCCGACCGCGCGCTGCCCCGGCGAAACCTTTGATCTGAAGATCAAGGGCGAGGACACCTGGGGCAATCCGTCGGATCAGTGCGACGTGACCTATAAGGTCAAGAGTTCCCGCCCCGTCAACGGCCTGCCCGACAGCGTGACCCTGGCGCCCGGCGCCTTCGCCACCATCGTCGAGGGATTGAGCGTCGACGCCCCTGGACTGGTGGATATCTGGTTCGAAGATGCCTCGGGCACGGAAGTTTTCCGCGCCAATCCGCTCTGTATTCAAAGCGACCTGGAACTGAAACCCTATTGGGTCGATCTGCATGGCCAGTCCGAGGAAACGATCGGCACCGGCTCGGCCCGGGCCTTCTTCGAATTCGCCCGTGACCGCGCCTTCGTCGATGCCGCCGGCCACCAAGGCAACGATTTTCAGATCACCAAGGGTTTTTGGTCGCATCTGGATAATCTGTGCGAGGAATTCGATGAGCCGGGCAAGTTCCTGACGCCGCTCGGTTATGAATGGTCGGGCAACACGGCCTTGGGCGGTGACCGCAACATGTTCTATCCGTCGAAGGACCGGGTTATCCGCCGTTCCTCTCACGCGCTGATCGAAGATAAGTCTGACCTGTCGACGGACTGCAACACGGCGGGTGAACTGTACGACGCCCTGGCCCGCGACAAGGAATGGGATGCCGTATCCTACGCCCATTGCGGCGGCCGCTATGCCGACGTGAAGATGGCCCACGACGGCCGGTTCGAGAAATCCATGGAGATTCATTCCTCCTGGGGCACGTTTGAATGGCTGGTCGAAGATGCGCTCGACATGGGCTACCGGACGGGCATTGTTGCCAATTCCGACGGCCATAAGGGCCGGCCGGGGGCGAGTTATCCCGGGGCGTCTCTGTTCGGCGCCGTCGGCGGGCTGACCTGTATGCTGATGCCCGATCTCACCCGGGACTCCTTGTTCGATTGCATCCGCAAACGCCATCACTACGCCACCACCGGCGGTCATGGCGGGCGCATGGTGATTGATGTGAAGGCGCGGTTCGACGCGCCGGCCATGCTTTATCACGACGATCCGGCGCTTGATTATCCGACGCCGCCCAAGGGGCACGAAGCCAGCGAGGCCATGATGGGCGACATCGTCCATCTGCCGGACGGTGGTGTGCGGCTGGATGTCGATATCCAGGGCGCCAGCCCGATCGAGCGGGTCGATATCTTCAACGGCCGAGAATTGATCGAAACCGTCCGGCCATACGGCCAGGAAGACTTGGGCGGGCGGATCCGCGTCCATTGGGAAGGGGCTGAATACCGCGGCCGCTTCCGCCAGGTCATCTGGGATGGCACGGCCCATGTCCAGGACAACGAGATCGTCCGCGCCCAGGCCTTCAACTTCTTCAATCCGGAAAAGGTGCTGGAGCAAACTTCGGATACAGCGCTCAAATGGATGTCCTTGACCACGGGCAACTTCGCCGGCTTCGACGTTTGGCTGAAGGACGCCTGGGGCGGCACGTTGCAGATCGAAACGCCGCTGGTGCAATGCGGGGTGCCGCTGGAGGAAATCGGCCTGGAGGACGAGATGTTCGACAAGTCGGGTGTCTTGCCCCGGTTCCTCAAGATTTTCCGCCTGCCGGAGGAAAACCCGCACCGCAAGATGTCGTTTTCGCGCAATATCGATCTCAAGGACGACCGGGACAACGCGATCTATATCCGCCTGACGCAGGAAGACGGCACGCGGGCCTGGACTTCGCCGGTTTACGTTTGTCGCAAGCTGTAAATCCGCCGCGACCTCTTGTAGCCTAGCCGACACGGACGGGAACAGACGTCCGTGTCGGCGTGCGCCCGCGCTCCGTCGAGCCATTTGAGACCACCAATCGGAAAATTGAGGACCAAACGTGAAACCTTACGCATGGGACAGGGAAACGGACGTCATTGTTCTGGGCTTCGGCGGCGCCGGCGTGGCGGCGGCGGTCACTGCGCATGACCAGGGGGCGGAGGTCCTGATCCTTGAAAAAGCACCCGAAGGCCTTCACGGCGGCAACACGCGCATCGCGGCCCAGGGCTACCTGAACACGTCGGATGCGGACAAGGCGGCGACCTATCTGGAAGCGCTGTGCGGGCCTTACCCGGTGCCGGATGACATGATCCGCACCTGGGCACAGGAAATGTGCCTGAACAACGATTGGGTCCGAGACCTGGGCGGCGACCCTCAGGAACACCAGCATCAGCCGGAAGGCATCGAATATCCGGAGTTGCCGGGCGCGACCTGTGTCCACAAGTTCCACGATGGCCCGACCTACGGCTATTCCTTCACCTGGAAGCGGTTCGAAAGTTTCGTGACGGAACGCAACATTCCGGTCCTTTACGAAACGCCGGGCCGCGAGCTGATCCAGGACGGCGAGACCCGGGAAATCATTGGCGTGCGCGCGGAGAAGGACGGTAAGTCGGTATTCATCAAGGCGCGCCGGGGCGTGGTGCTGACCTGCGGTGGGTTCGAAAACAACCAGGAAATGATCCGCAACTACCTGCCCGGCGTGTCCTATTGTTATCCGTCCGGGACCCCCTACAACGAAGGTGACGGTATCGCCATGGCGCTCTCGGTCGGTGCCGACCTTTGGCACATGAACAACTTCGCGGGCCCGTCCATGGCCCTCAAGGTGCCGGAATTTCCCGCCACCTTTTCGATCCAGGCCCTGCATTTCGCCAAGGAGTATCCCGGCGGCATGATCATTGTCGGCCCGGACGGCGGGCGGTTTTACGACGAGAAATTCAAGCACCGCCACGGCAAGGTGCCGATCAACGGCGTGTGGTCGCCGATGCATGTGCCGACGCCGATGTTCATGGTGTTCGACCAGGACATGATGTCGGCGGCGCCGCTCTACAACAAGAACCCCAATCGCGGTTGGACGCCGATCATCACCCGTTATGACTGGAGCGACGACAACTCCGCCGAACTGGAAAAGGGTTGGATCAAGAAAGGTGAGACGATCGAAGACCTAGCGCGGACGATCGGCCTGGACCCGGCGGCGCTTGGCGCCACTGTCGAGCGCTGGAATGCCCAGACGGCGGCCGGGGAGGATGCGGATTTCGGGCGCAAGCTGATGCTGTCGCCGCTCGCCAAGGGGCCGTTTTACGCCATGGAACTGTCGCCCTCGATGATCAACACCCAGGGCGGGCCCCGGCGCAACGAAAAGGCCCGGGTTCTGCGCCCGGACGGCACGCCCATTCCCCGGCTCTACAGTGCGGGCGAACTGGGCTCAATCTACAGCTACCTTTATCAGGGCACGGGCAACATCGGCGAATGCCTGGCCTTCGGGCGGATCGCCGGGCGCAACGTCGCCGCCGAAACGGCATGGTCCTAGCCCGCGCGGCCGTTGCGGGCGATCAGTCGGGAATGACGTTTTTCAGGCCGTCGGCACCCATGTAGATGACCAGCAAGCGCACGGGTTCGCTGCCCGCGTTGACGCCCTGATGCCGCTGGTCCATGGCTTCCATCAAGCCGTCGCCGGCGTCATAGGTGCGGACCCCCTTGTCGCCGTAGTCGACCTGCAGTTGACCGGACAGGATATAGCCGAACAGGGGCACGCCGTGACGGTGCCAGCCCGTCTTCTTCCCGGGTGGCAGAGTGACGACCGCCGCGGTGACCTCGGCGGGCAGGCCGCCCGGATAGCGGATGTCTTCGCCGACAACGGTCTTTGTCGGCCCGGAGAGCAGCGGTTCGACGTGAACTTTCCCCTCGCTGGCCTGATAGGCGTTCTTGATATCCCCGGCGGCGGCCGCCCCGGTGATGGCAACAAGCGCCAAACCCGCGACCGCCATGCGAACCATTTCGGATCTCATCGGTTTGTCTCCCCCTCTGTGGTTTGATTTCGGGCCCTGTACCGGCGGCCGGACTTATGCCTCGGCCGGCTCGCTGACTGGCGCCACGTCGACGGCGACCGTGACCTTGTGCTCGCCACCGCCCAGCACCATACCGTTGATCGGGCTGACGTCGCCGTAATCACGGCCCCAGGCGACGGTGATGTGTTCGTCCCCCGGCATCAGGTTGTTGGTCGGGTCCAGGTCGACCCAGCCATGTTCCGGTACCCAGACGGCCAGCCAAGCGTGGGAGGCATCGGCGCCGATCTTGCGTTCCTGGCCTTCCGGCGGATGCGTGCGCAGGTATCCCGAGACATAACGTGCCGGCAGGCCCATCGCGCGCAGGCAGGCGATCTGCAAATGGGCGAAGTCCTGGCACACGCCGCGCTTGTCGGCCAACACCCGGTCGATCGGGGTCGAGATGTCGGTCACGCCGCCCTCGTACTTGAATTCGGTGAAAATGCGCGCCATCAGGTCCAGCGCCCCTTCCAGAAGGGGGCGTCCCGGCGGGAAGGATGCCTGGGCGAAGGCTTCGGCCTGGGCCGACACGGTGAACGGGCTTTCGAACACGTATTGGCTGGCGTCCAGGCAGACCGGGTCCGACTGATTGACCAGATATCCGGCGACGTCTTCCCACGGCGGTGTGGCGGCAGGATCGGGGGCCGGCAGGGCATGGATTTCAACCTGACAGGTGGAGATGATCGACAGCTTGTTATGCGGCTCCTCGATCGTCAGATAGGTCGTCGGGTTGCCGAAGAAATCCGTGTCGTTCTTGGACAGGGTCGGCGCAGGTTCGATGATCAGGGCATGATGGTGGGTGACCTGATGGGGGCAGGGTCGGGGCGCCAGATGAAGCAGATGCTGAGACAGCGCCACATCGAAGGCGTAGGTGATCGTCGTCTGATGACTGATGTCGTAGATCACGGCCTGACACTCATGGCACCACGCCCCCGGCGGAAGTGCTGCGCGTCGGCAGCACGTGGCTGAAGTACTTGCGGGCAATCGCGTTCGACATTTCCAGGGTCTGACTGGCGATCTGATCCAGGAACTGAGCCAACTCGTTGCGCTGGCCGCGTTTGTTGCGCTGATTGCAAAGCTCCATCACGTCGGCCAGGCGGATCTGGCTGTACATGGATTGGAGCAGGTATTCCTCGCGCGGCAGGGTGGCGCTTTCCTCGTCATGGGGGAAATGGCGGATATGTTCACCCAGGGTCGCAACCTGGAAGGCGAGGGAGCGCGGATTGGTATCGTCGGCCAACAGCAGGTCGACCACCGCCGGCAACTGCACGGTCGAAAGATAGCGTGTGCGGTAGGTCATGGAACTGTCGCCCAGTTCCAACAAAAGGTCCAGGCGGCCTTCCTCGGCCGGGTTGCCGTCGACCACCAGTTCGCGGATCAGCTTCGCGGTATGGGTCGTGCGGTCGACCCGCCGCCCCGTGTCCAGCAGCCGCCAGCCGAGCGACCGCGTCATGTTTTCCATCTGCATGCCGCTGAAGGCGGATAGTTCTTCCAGGATGTGGTTGAGCAGTTCAAGCGCCGCCGACACGTCGAGCCGGATCATCGCCGCCTGGCCCACGGCGCGCTGATGCAGGCCGTTCAGCACGCGCCAGGAATCCGTGGACAGCCGCTCGCGCACCAGCGACGCCGTGCGTTGCAGGTTGCCCAACAGGTTCAACAGTCCGTTGGCCCGCCCCCGGTCGAACAGGATCATCGCCATCTCGCGCTCGACCGCGCGGATGCCGCCGGCGGCGGCCTTCTGTGCCGTGCGCCGGTTCAGATAATCCAGATCGACCAGGATATTGGTCAGGCGGGTCAGGGTCTGCGGGTCGTCACCGGCGCCGGCTTCACCGGCGAAGCGCAGGATCAGGGCCCGCATCAAGCGGACCGAGCTTTCCGTGCGTTCCGCATAGCGGCCGAGCCAGAACAGGTTGTCCGCCACCCGCGACGGCAGGTCCGAGCCCGAACGCCGGAGCGTCACCGCCTGATCGGGCGCGGTCAGCCGGGTGAAGGTCGAGACCGGGCCGTCGGACAGCACCCAGGTATCCTTGGAGGCGTCGCCCTGCTGCATGGTGATGGCCTGGGCGGCGACGCTGTCGGCGGTCCGCGTCAGCCCGCCGGGCATGACCCGGTAACTGTCGCCGTCGGCGCAGACATAGACGCGCAGCACCACCGGCCGGGGCTCGATGCCAGCCTCGGACCAGCCGGGGGTGGTCGATAGCGTCAGGGTTTCCTGGCCGAAGTACTGGTAACCGCGCCGGCCCAACAGGTCGATGATCTCCTGCCGCCGTTCGCCCGAGGCTTGGCCGGGCAGCAACGCGCCGTTGCGGTTGTTGAGGATCGAGGAATTGGAAAAGGTCGGGCGCAGCACCAAGTCGTCGAGGTGCTGGCTGACGTATTCGCGTTCCTGTTCCTGGCCGCACCACCAGGTGGCCAGGGACGGGACCTTCAATTCCTCGCCCAGGAGTTCACGGCAGAGGCCCGGATAGAAGCTCATCAAGGCTTCGCATTCGACGACGCCCGACCCCAGCGAGTTGGCGACCACCACGTTACCGGCGCGGACGGCGGCGACCAGTCCGGCGACGCCGAGAAGGGAATCGTTGCGCAGTTCCAGCGGATCGCAGAAATCGCTGTCGACGCGGCGCAGGATCAGGTCGACCCGTTTCAGGCCGTTCAGGGTCTTCAGGAATACGTGGTTGTCGCGCACGGTCAGATCGGCGCCTTCAACCAGGGGAAAGCCCAGATAGCGCGCAAGATAGGCGTGTTCGAAATAGGTTTCGTTATGCGGCCCCGGCGTCAGCAGCACGGCCAGCGGATCATCCCGGCCCGACAGGTTGATCAGGTTGTCGCTCAGCGCCTGAAAGAACCCCGCCAGGCGGTGAACCTGGGCGGAGCGGAAGATATCGGGCAGGGTGCGCGCCAGAACGATCCGGTTTTCCAGGGTATAGCCGGCGCCCGACGGCGCCTGGGTGCGGTCGCTAAGAACCCACCAACGCTGATCGGCAGCGCGGGCCAGATCGAAGGCCATGAAATGCAGATGCACGCCGCCCGGCGGATCGATGCCGCGCATGGGGCGCATGAACGCCGGATTGCCATAAACCAACGACGACGGCAGCAGGTTGCGCTGCAACAGGGTCTGATCGCCGTAGATATCGTGGACAATGGCATTCAGCAGCTTGGCGCGCTGGATCAGGCCGGCTTCCAGGGTCTTCCATTCCTCGGCCCCGATCAGGAAGGGGATCGGGTCCATGCGCCAGGGGCGGGTCGATTCCCCGGTGTCGTCGTAGATGTTGTACGTGGTGCCGTTTTCCCGGACGAGGCGCTGCGCCGTGTCCCAGCGGTCCTGCAGTTCCTGATCGGAAAACCGCCCCAGGCTTTCCAGGAAGTTGCTCCAGTGCGGGCGCACGCCCGTCTGGGCATCCATCATCTCGTCATAGACGCCGGGGAAAGGGGCATAGTCGTCGGCCAGGAAAACGCCTGGCGACGCGCCGTTCTTTGCCGGATTGTTGCGGCTCACGCGATGCTCCACGCCCGACCGGGCCCATACCCATATTCGAGGGGCGAGGATAGGAGATCGCCGCGCCCTCCGCTAGTGCGTTGTTTGCTCAAGATGAATCCAGTCGGAAAAGGGGTGACCCTGGCTCAATGCACCGTTTTCGCGCGGCGCAGGTCGAGGGTCATGGGAAATTCGTCATTGTCGCGGCGTTTCGGCGCATCGGACGGACCGGTGGTATGGCCGATGTCCTCGAACCGGGCCAGACGCCGGCTTTCCGCCTCATAGGCGTTGACCGGGAAATGTTCGAAGTTGCGCCCGCCGGGATGGGCCACGTGATAGGTGCAGCCGGCCACGGCACGCTTGGTCCAGGTGTCGTAAAGATCGAACACCAGGGGCGCGTCCACGTCGACGCCCGGATGCAGCGCCGATGCGGGCTTCCAGGCGCGGAACCGCACGCCGGCAAAGAACTCACCCGCCTTGCCGGTCGCGGTCAGGGGAACTTCATAGCCATTGCAGGCGATGCGGAAGCGTCCGCCGGTCATGCCGGTGATCCGGACCTGCAGGCGTTCGACCGAGGAATCGACGAAGCGCACGGTGCCGCCGGCGGCCCCTTCCTCGCCCATCACGTGCCAGGGCTCCAGCGCCTGGCGCAGTTCGATCTCCATCTGTTCGTACTGCACGGCGCCGTAGCGCGGGAAGCGGAATTCGAAATGCGGCGCGAACCAATCCGCCTCGAAGGCATAACCCTGGGTGTTCATGTCGGCGATGACGTTCTCGAAATCGGCCCAGACGGAATGCGGCAGCATGAAGCGGTCGTGCAGCTGCGTGCCCCAGCGCACCAGCGGCCCCGAATAAGGCGTGTCCCAGAACCGCGCGATCAGGGCGCGCAGCAACAATTGCTGGGTCAGGCTCATGCGCGCGTGGGGCGGCATTTCGAAGGCGCGGAATTCGACCAGGCCCAGGCGGCCCGTGGGACCGTCCGGCGAATACAGCTTGTCGATGCAGATTTCCGTGCGGTGGGTGTTGCCGGACACGTCGATCAAAAGGTTGCGCAGGGTGCGGTCGATCAGCCAGGGCGCACATTCCGTGCCCTTTTCCGGAATCTGGGCGAGCGCGATCTCCAACTCGTACAGGCTGTCGTGGCGGGCTTCGTCGATGCGGGGCGCCTGGCTGGTCGGGCCGACGAACATGCCGGAAAACAGGTAGGACAGGCTCGGATGATGCTGCCAGTAGGTGACCAGGCTTTTCAACAGGTCGGGGCGGCGCAGGAACGGGCTGTCCTCCGCCGTCGGCCCACCGGCGACCACGTGGTTGCCGCCGCCGGTGCCGGTGTGACGCCCGTCCAGCATGAATTTTTCCGTGCCCAGGCGGCTCAGGCGGGCTTCCTCGTAAAGCGTTTCCGTGCTTTCGACCATTTCGCGCCAGCTTTCCGCCGGTTTGATGTTGATTTCCAGCACCCCCGGGTCCGGCGTCACCTTGATGACGTTCAGGCGCGGGTCGTTGGGCGGGGCATAGCCTTCGATATGCACGGGCATGCCGGTCTCCGCCGTCGCGTCCTCGATGGCGGCGATCAGGTCCAGATAGTCTTCCAGGGTTTCCGTGGGCGGCATGAACACGCAGATACGGCCGTCGCGGGGTTCGATGGTCATGGCCGCGCGGACCCGGCCCTTGGCGCCGGTCACGGACTGCTCGGAAATGGTCTGGCGGCCGCTGCCCGGATGTTCCGCGCCCTGCAGGTAGGGCTGGCGCGCGGCGTCGGGGCTGGGCAGGTCGCCGCGTTCGTCGAAGGGATCGGCGGGCACGATATAGGGGTAATCCACGGACCGGACATGGGGCAGGGAATCCAGCGGCAGGCGATAGCCCACGGGGGAATCGCCGGGGATCAGCACCAGGCGGTCCGTGCGCGTCGACCAGGGCTCGCTGTACCAGCGCCGGTTGCTGGCCCGCGCGTTCCAACGCTGCACGGGCAGGACATAGCCCGTCGGCTTCGACAGCCCGCGCGAGAACACCTTGCTCAGGCGCTCGCGCTCCAACGGGTCGTCGAGCTTGGAATCCTCCAACGTCACGTTTTCCGGCAGGCGGCGTTCCTGCTCCATGAAATGCCAGGGATCCTCATAGGCGGGGATGGTCGCGTCGGGCGACACGTCCAGGCGCTCGGCGATGCCGCGGGCGAAGGTTTCGGCGGTCTTGATGTCCGGCTTGTGGTCGTCGACCTCTCGGGCGAAGGCAGCCTGGTCGCGCCAGATCGGCACGCCGTCGCGCCGCCAGTAGAGAGCGAAGGCCCAGCGCGGCAGGGGCTCCCCCGGATACCATTTGCCCTGGCCGAAATGCAGCAGGCCGTCGGGCGCGTATTTGTCGCGCAAGCGGCGGATCAGGTCGTCGCCCAGGGGGCGCTTGGTCTTGCCCGTGGCGGCGGTGTTCCATTCGTCGGCGTCGACATGATCGATGGACACGAAGGTCGGCTCCCCGCCGAGGGTCAGGCGCACGTCGCGCATGAGAAGCTGCTTGTCGATCTCGTCGCCCAGCGCGTCGATCGTTTGCCACTGCTCTTCCGTATAGGGCTTGGTCACCCGGGGGCTTTCCGCAATGCGGGTGATCAGCATGTCGAAATCGAAGTCGACCTCGCTGGGCCCCACGGCGCCCGAGATGGGGGCCGCACTTCTGGGGCGCGGCGTCGCAGCCAGCGGGATATGCCCCTCGCCGGTCAACAGGCCCGACGTGGGATCGAAGCCGATCCAGCCCGCACCCGGCAGGTAGACCTCGGTCCAGGCGTGCAGGTCGGTGAAGTCCGTTTCCGCCCCCGACGGCCCGTCCAGGGACTTCACGTCGGGCTTCAACTGGATCAGATAGCCCGACACGAAGCGCGCGGCATAGCCCAGATGGCGCAGGATTTCGACCAGCAGCCAGCCCGTGTCGCGGCACGACCCGCGGCCGCTGGACAGGGTTTCCTCGCAGGTCTGTACGCCCGGTTCCATGCGGATCAGGTATTCGATTTCCGATTGCAGGCTTTGGTTCAGGGCGACCAGATATTCGACCGTGCGGCCTTCCTGCTTGGGCAGCTTGTCGAGCCAGGCCTGCAGCAGCGGGCCCGCCGGCTCGGCGTGCAGGTAGGGTTCCAGCTCAAGCTTCAGGTCAGGGTCGTAGGCGAAGGGCAGGTCCTCGGCATCGGGTTCCAGAAAGAAGTCGAAAGGGTTCTGCACCGACATGTCGGCGACCAGATCGACCGTGACCTCGAACTTCTCGACCGGATCGGGATAGACGACGCGGGCCTGATAGTTGCCGTGCGGGTCCTGCTGCCAGTTGATGAAATAGCCTTCGGGCTCGATCTTCAGGGCATAGCTGAGGATCGGCGTGCGGGCGTGCGGGGCCGGGCGCAGGCGGATCACCTGCGGGCCCATCTCGACCTTGCGGTCGTAAATGTAGGAGGTCCGGTGGTGCAGGGCGATATGAATGCTCATGGCCGGGATCGCACCTAGTCATACGGAGGTTAAGGGTCCGCGCCGCCGCGGCACCTGTTGGATGGTACACCAACACAGACGTTCATGCCCGTCAATCGTTCGCGGGCGCACAAAAAAGCCCGCCGGCCCCAGGGGGCCGGCGGGAAGTAGCAACAGGGAAGTTGATCTAGTTGCCTTTGGTCAGATTTAAGACCGGAGTCTAATAGGACCTGGGCAACCCCAGCACATGCTGCGCGAGATAGCTGAGGATCAGGTTCGGCGAAATAGGCGCCGTTCGGGCGAGTCGCGCCTCGCGCCATTTACGTTCGATGTGGTATTCGCGGGCGAAGGCGAACCCGCCGTGGGTGGTGAAGCAGGCTTCGCCGGCATCCCAGGCCGATTGCGCCGACAGCAGCCGCGCCATGTTGGCTTCCGAGCCGCAGGGCAGGCCGGCGTCGAACATGGCCGTGGCCTTGCGCACCATCAGGTCGGCGGCTTCGATGTCCGCATAGGCCTTGGCGATGGGGAACTGGATGCCCTGGTTCTGGCCGATGGGCCGCTTGAACACGATGCGTTCGTTGGCGTAACCGACCGCCTTTTCGATGAAATAGCGGCCGTTACCGATGGCTTCCGACGCGGTCAGGCAGCGTTCGGCATTCATGCCGTCCAGGATGTACTTGAAACCCTTGCCTTCCTCGCCGATCAGGGAATCGCCCGGGATCGGCACGTTGTCGAAGAACACCTCGCAGGTGTTGTGGTTGACCATGGCGTCGATGGGGCGGATTTCACAGCCGTGCTTCTGCGCTTCCTTCAAATCGATCAGGAAGGTCGAAATGCCGTCCGTGCGCTTTTCCACCTTGTCGGCGGGCGTGGTGCGGGCCAGCAGCAGCATCAGGTCGGAATGGGCGGCGCGCGACGTCCACACCTTCTGGCCGTTGATGACGTAGCCGTTGCCTTGCTTGTCGGCCCGGGTCTTCAACTGCGTGGTGTCGGAACCGGTGGTGGGTTCCGTCACGCCGAACGCCTGCAGACGCAGTTCGCCGGACGCGATCTTGGGCAGAAAATGTTCCTTCTGCTCCTTCGATCCGTGACGCAGGATCGTGCCCATGGTGTACATCTGGGCATGGCCCGGCGAGGCCGAACAGCCGGACACGTTGATGGTCTCCAGAATCACCGCCCCGCCGCGCACGGGCAGGCCGGCGCCGCCGTATTCCTCGGGGATCAGGGCGGCGAGGTAACCGGACGCGGTCAGCGCCTCGATGAATTCGGTCGGATAGCTGCCCGACGGCGGCTGGTCTTCCAGCTTGTGCCAGTATTCACCGGGAAAGTCGGCGCAGACCTTGGCGACCTGCTCACGGATTTCCGGATAGTCGACCTCTAACGGGATGCTCAGTTCGGCGGTCATGTGTTCGTCCTTGAATGCAGGGTCAGGCGGCGTGCGTGGCGGGCGTGAAGCCCTTGGGCGGGCCGGCATTGATGTAGGTGCCGTGCACGGGCTCGCCCTTCAGCTGGCGTTCCATGATCTCGCGGGCCTGCAACAGGCCGTCCAGATCGACGCCGGTCTTCATACCCTGGGCTTCCAGCATGAACACAAGGTCCTCGGTCACGATGTTGCCGCTGGCACCCGGGGCATAGGGGCAGCCGCCCAGGCCACCCAGGCAGGAATCGAATTCCCGCACCCCGGCGTCGAGCGCCGCGAACACGTTGGCCAGGCCCAGGCCGCGCGTGTCGTGGAAGTGGGCACCCACGGGCACGTCCTTGCCGACCGTGCGGTACAGTTCCGTGAACAGGTCGCGGACCTGCTTAGGATTGGCGTAGCCGACCGTATCGGCGACGTTCAGGCGCTGGGCACCCCGTTCCATCAGGCCTTCGGCGACCTTCATGACGTCCTTGACCGGCACCGGGCCGGAGATCGTGCAGCCGAAGCAGGTTGCCATGCCGCCGGAGATGATCTGGTCCTTGTATTCCGGATGTTCGTTCCGATAGGCGACGATCTCGGCGAAGCCGTCGAGGGATTCCTGGACCGAGCGGCGGATGTTGGCCTGGTTGTGCTGTTCCGAGACCGACATGACGACGCCGATCTGATGGGCGCCGGCGGCCAGGCCGTTCACGGCCCCCTTCATGTTCGGCACCAGGGCCGAGACGGTCAGGCCGTCGATCAGGATCGATTGGGCGACGATTTCCGCTGAATCCGCCATCTGCGGCAAAAGCTTGGGATTGACGAAGGACCCGACCTGCATCTGCGGCACGCCGGCGGCGGCCTCGCTGCGGATCCATTCCATCTTGCCGTCGGTGGTGAAAACCGTCTGGATGCTCTGCAGACCGTCGCGGGGGCCGACTTCGCTGACCAGGACGTCGATATCGCGTTTCATGGTGGTCTCCTTATTTTCGTACGGTGACTGTGTCAGGAGCCCTTGAACTGGGCCTTGCGTTTTTCGTTGAAGGCGGCGACGCCTTCCATGCGGTCGTCGGTGCCGACCAGGCGGTTGTAGGCCTGGAGCTCGAACTGATAGCCCGACATGCGGTCGACCTGGGTGGCGATCGAGGTCGAGCGCTTGGCGGCGCGGATCGACAGCGGCGCATTCGAGGCGATGCGTTCCGCCGTCGCGATGGTTTCCTCCATCAGCTTTTCCGGTTCGCACACCTTGTTGACCAGGCCCCAGTCGCAGGCTTGTTGGGCCGTGAACGGCAGGCCGGTCATGACGATTTCCTTGGCCCGCCGCTCGCCGACCGCGTTGGGCAGGTTGATCGTGCCCATGGCCCCCGGCATGATGCCCAGGGTGACCTCGGTCAGGGCGAACTTGGCGTGGCTGGCGGCATAGACGAAATCGCAGGTCAGCGCCGTCTCGCAGCCGCCGCCGTAGGCGGCCCCGTTGACCGCGCCGATCACCGGCACCGGGCAGCTGCGCATGGCCATCACCCC